>CAZJKM010000089.1:0-11743 GCA_964546645.1 uncultured Sphingobacteriaceae bacterium | reverse complement strand
AGGGAATATGTATTTGTGTACCAGGATAAAAAAGTCAGGCAAACGGAAGTCACGACCGGTATTCAGGATGATACATACATCCGGATACTGAGCGGACTGGAGGAGGGGGACGAAGTGGTGACCAGACCGTTTAATGCGGTAAGCAGCACACTGAAGGACGGTGCGGAAGTAGAGAAAGTGACGCCGGATAAATTATAAGCAGTTATTAATATCCCAGTATCTTCAGCACCTGCTTGCTGTTCTGCTCTTCTCCGAATACATCGAAATTAAAGGTTTCATCGCGGTTGCGGCGGATGATGACGTGCTTGGGTGAGGGCAGCAGGCAATGGTGGATCCCGCCGTACCCGCTGAGCACTTCCTGGTAAGCACCCGTATGGAAGAAGCCGAGGTATTGCAGCTTACGCGTTTTGGGCATGAACACGTTGTTCATATGGGCTTCCTGGTTGTAGTAATCCTGCCCGTCGCACGTGATGCCGCCCAGGTTCACCCGCTCATATTCAGAGTCCCAGTTGTTAATGGGAAGCAGGATATATTTCTGGTTCAGCGCCCAGACATCCGGCAGGTTGGTGATGAACGAGCCGTCCAGCATCAGCCATTTTTCCCGGTCGTTCTGCTGCTTCCGCCCGATCACTTTATACAATATACCCGAAGCCTCTGCCACCGTATATTTTCCGAACTCCGTGATGATATCCGGCTCCATCACTTCATGCTGTGCGCAGATCTGCTTGATCCGGTTCACGATCTCGTTCACCATATATTCGTAGTCGAAATCATGGGCCAGCGAATCCTTGAACGGCATGCCACCGCCGATATCCAGCGTGTCCAGGTCCGGGTTTATTTTTTTGAACTTGCAGTATAAGGTAACGTATTTCTCCAGCTCATTCCAGTAGTAGGGGGTATCCGAAATGCCTGAATTGATAAAAAAGTGCAGCAGTTTAACACGGAAATTGGGATTCGGAACGACTTTGTTATTATAAAAGTCAAGGATGTCTTCCATACGGATACCCAAACGGGACGTATAAAATTCAGAGTCAGGTTGTTCTTCCGCCGCAATACGGATACCCAGGTTGCAGGGGGTGTCCAGCTCCACCTCATCATCATACAGGTTGAATTCCTCCTTGTTATCCAGCACCGGTATAATGTTCAGGAAACCGTCGTGCAGCATGTCAACGATGTATTGTTTGTACTGGTAGGTTTTGAACCCATTACAGATTACAGTGATGTCCTTACTGACAATTCCCTTCTTTTCCAGCGCATCGATCATCGGCATATCGAAGGCGGAAGATGTTTCCAGGTGGATGTCATTTTTCAATGCCTCTTCCACGATATGCCTGAAATGGGAACTTTTGGTGCAGTAGCAGTATTTATAGGTACCGCGGTAGTTGTTCTTCAGGATAGCTGTCTGGAACAGGATCTTGGCCTGCTGGATTTTCTTACTGATGATGGGAAGGTAGGTAAACCGCAGGGGCGTACCGTACGTTTCGATCATTTCCATCAGGTTCAGGTCATGGAAGTAAAGCTCATCGTCAATGATCTCAAATCCGTCCTGCGGGAAACCAACACTTAAGTCAAGAAATTCCTGATAACTTTGCATTTTTTAATATTTTTGGCAAAGATATATCATAGTGTGCAGAAATTGATGGTTGACAACTTACAAAAGAAAATAATACAACAAACGATACGTGCTGTAAAAGAATTATATAGCGCAGACTTGCCGGAAAACCAGGTAACCCTGCAGGAAACGCGGAAGGAATTTGACGGACAGATTACCGTGGTGGTTTTTCCCGTGACGCGTTTTTCCCGGAAGTCACCGGAGGAAACGGGGTCAGCCGTCGGGCGTTATCTGCAGCAGCAGATCGAATACATTGAATCATTTAACGTGATTAAAGGGTTTCTGAACCTGAGCCTGCGTGACAGCTACTGGACCGGGCTGCTGTACAACGAGATCTCCCGGCCCGGCTACGGTACCCTGCCGGCCAACGGGAAAAAGGTGATGGTGGAATACTCGTCGCCGAATACGAACAAGCCCCTGCACCTGGGCCATATCCGGAACATCCTGCTGGGGCATGCGGTATCGGAAATACTGACGGCAGCAGGCTATGGGGTGATCCGGGCAAACCTGGTGAACGACCGTGGCATACATATCTGTAAGTCCATGCTGGCCTGGCAGCAATTCGGGAATGGGGAAACACCGGCATCTTCCGGCCTGAAAGGTGATCATTTGGTAGGCAAGTACTATGTGATCTTTGACAAGGAGTATAAAAAGCAGACAGAGGAACTGGTCCGGGCCGGGGAGAAGGAAGAAGATGCAAAGAAGCAGGCGTCCCTGATACAGGAAGCACAGGAGATGCTCCGCCGCTGGGAGGCTGGTGATGGGGAAGTGATCAGCCTGTGGAAAACCATGAACGGATGGGTATACGCGGGATTTGAAGAAACTTACCGGGCACTGGGTGTCGGTTTTGATCAATATTATTATGAATCAGATACCTACCTGTTGGGGAAAGACCTGATTGAGGAAGGATTACAGAAGGGCGTTTTTTATAAAAAACCCGATCAGTCGGTATGGATAGACCTGACTGCTGACGGATTGGATGAGAAGCTGGTGCTCCGCGGGGACGGAACCTCGGTGTACATCACCCAGGACCTGGGTACCGCACAGCTGAAATACGATGATTTCGGTATGGATGAATCCATCTATGTGGTCGGCAATGAACAGGATTACCATTTTAAAGTCCTGTTCCTGATCCTTCAGAAACTGGGCAAGGAATGGGCGTCCGGTCTGTATCACTTGTCGTATGGTATGGTCGATCTCCCCTCCGGAAAGATGAAGTCCAGAGAGGGTACGGTGGTGGATGCCGACGACCTGATTGCCGAAATGACGGATACGGCTAAGGTACGTACAGAAGAACTGGGCAAGACCGGTGATTTTTCACCCGAAGGCAAAGCCCGTTTATACCATATGATCGGATTGGGCGCACTGAAATACTTCCTGCTGAAGGTAGAACCGAAAAAGCGGCTGTTATTTGATCCGAACGAGTCGATCGATTTCCAGGGACATACCGGTCCGTTTATACAATACACCCATGCCCGTATCCGTTCGGTACTGGATAAGGCGGTTTACGACGCTGTGCAGCAGCCGTCCCCGGTGTCACTGGAACCTGCTGAGCGGGATCTGTTGCAGCTCCTCGCCGGTTATACGGCGGTAGTAGAGGCTGCCGCGAAGGAATACAGCCCGGCGCTGATAGCCAATCACGCGTTTGAAACGGCAAAAGCATATAACCGCTTTTACCATGAAGCGCCGATCCTGAAAGCAGAGGACGCTGCCATCAGGCAATTCCGGCTGGCACTTTCCGCCGCTACCGCGGATGTCATCGGAAAGGGAATGCGGTTGTTGGGCATCGGCGTGCCTGATCGCATGTAATACCCCGTATCACCTGTTTAATGGCATACAGCCGTTCCTGCAGCTGTTCCTTGAACAGATCCATATCAGCGAGCGTCTCTTCCTTGGTGATGCCGCTGTTTTCTTTGGTACCCCATTTATCCAGCGTGATTTTTTTGCCTGGCTTCACCCGGAATGTTTCAAATATTTTTTCCATACCGTCCTTGTAAACAATACGAAATAAAAAAACGTTTATAATATGACAGGCAACCGTGTAGCATGTAAATTTTTTTTTCGTTTGGAATATAGCCTGGTATGGCCAGGGAATGTAAAGTAAATGAGTGGGCAGCACCTTAATGGCTTAACAAATTTTAACAGCACGTGCTGCTTATTAACCCAAAACATTTCATGATATTTACCCGATGTTCAGAAGAGTCAGAAACAGGATCCTGCGTTACTTCCTTATTGTTATTTATGCCGTTATTTTACTGGTTTGTGGGGTTGAAATTAATTTCCTGTGGTTGTTCGGCTCTTCTCCCACGATAAAGGATATCCGCAAGCCTGCACTTAGCGTGGCGTCTGAATTATATACTGCCGACGAAAAGCTGATCGGACGGTTTTTCAGGGAAGACCGCTCGCCGGTATCCTATGACAGCCTCTCACCCCATGTGGTGAATGCGTTGGTTGCCACCGAAGACGTTCGCTTTTTCCGGCATCACGGTGTTGACTTTCTGGCGGTCGTTTCCGGTATCTGGTCGACCGCCCAGGGTGACAAGCGAGGGGGGAGCACCATTACACAGCAGCTGGCAAAAAACCTGTACCGGACCCGGTACAGCCATTCGGCCGGGCTGCTTTCGAAGGTCCCCGGTGTCCGGATGGCGGTGATTAAATGGAAGGAATGGATCACTGCTTATAAGCTGGAAAGCCGGTATTCAAAAGAAGAAATCCTCACCATGTATCTGAACACCGTTTCTTTCGGGAACAATACATACGGTATAAAAACGGCTGCCCGCCGCTATTTCAACAGCCATACGGATGAGCTGTCTGCACCCCAGGCCGCGTTGTTGATCGGCATGCTGAAAGGAACAACGTTATATAATCCGGTGCGGAATCCGGAACGGTCGCTTGAACGCCGTAATGTGGTGTTGTCCCAGATGGAGAAAGCAGGCTATCTGGCCGCAGCGGAAAGCAGGCAATTCCAGGAAGAACCCCTGAATCTCCATCCCGGTGAGGTGGAGGAAAGCGGGCGGGAGGATTCCTACCTCCGGGTTGCCGTGGAGCGCTGGCTGGAAAAGTGGTGCAGTGATAATGAGTACGATATGTACGAGGACGGGCTGAAGATCTATACAACGATTGACTCCCGGCTGCAGCAGTACGCGGAAGAGGTGGTGGCCGACCAGATGGAGACCCTGCAGCAACGGCTTGACAATGCCTGGGCCGGTGAGGTCCCCTGGAGGGATTCGCAGGGGAAGGTCATTGAAAATTTTATCGAAAACCTGGCCAAGCGGACATCTGCGTACAAGCAGCTGAAGGAAAAATTCCCGGATCAGGAAGACAGTATTTTTTATTACCTGCGTCAACCCAAACCGATGGAAGTCTTTACCTGGAGGGGTATGCAGCAGGTCAATTATTCGTCGCTTGACTCCATTGCGCACTATGCCAAATTTTTAAATACAGGTGTCATGAGCATGGACCCGTACACAGGAGAGATCAGGACCTGGGTAGGCGGTATCAACCATGTCTACTATAAATACGACCACGTAAACCAGGCGAAGCGTCAGGCGGGTTCTACTTTCAAGCCGTTTGCTTACCTGGCCGCACTGGAAGCAGGCATGTCACCCTGCGATAAATTTACCGATAGGCCGGTCCGGATCGTTTACCAGGAAAAAGGGGAAGAAAAAGTGTGGGAGCCTAAGAATGCCGACTGGACCTTCAGTGGCCGGGAAATGTCACTGCGGTGGGCCATGGGGCGCTCCATCAATTCCATCACCGCGCAGATCACAGAACAGGTGGGGTGGGACAAGGTGGTGGATGCCGCGCATCGCTGCGGTATCGCAAGCCCGCTGGAGTCGGTGCCGTCTGTCAGCCTGGGGTCAAACGATGTAAGCGTGTTTGAGATGGTCAATGCGTATGCCACGTTTATGAACAAGGGAGAACGGGTAGACCCGGTACTCGTCAGCCGCATAACCGATCAGGACGGCAATGAGCTGGCGACATTCAGGGCAACCCGTAAACGCGTATTGACACCGGAAGTAGCGTGGCTCATGACCTATATGATGCGTGGCACGATGGAGGAACCCGGTGGAACCTCACAGGCATTGTGGGAATGGGACCTGTGGAAGAAAAATAACCAGATCGGCGGGAAAACCGGCACGTCCTCTGATTACGTGGATGGCTGGTATATCGGGTTGACCCATAACCTGGTAACAGGCGTATGGGTGGGCTGTGATGAACGTAGTATTCATTTCCGGACATCTGCAACAGGTGAGGGAGCGCATACCGCGCTGCCCATTTTCGGCCGGTTCATGGAAAAATTATACCGTGATCCGCAGAGTGGCTATACGTATGGACCGTTCCCGGAACCGACCGTTGAGATTTCCCGGAAGTACCATTGCCCGAGCCCCCGCCTGGTTCGCGATACAACAACAACGGACACGATCCCTGAACGGACGTTATTGCCGGTAACAGACCTGGATGTAGAGGTGAACCTGGATGAACTGAGACGATAGGTCTAAAAATGAGAAAGTTAAACGGATAGTATAAAAAAACCGGAATATTTGCAGTAACTTTAACAATTGATTGCAGGCTGCAAGTTGATAACCAGGAAATTTTATGAAGCATATAACGATACTGAACCCCGGAAGATACCTGAACAAACTGCTTACCGGTTTGTCGCTGCTGCCGCTGCTGTTGTTATTCCTTCCTGCCGAAGCCCAGTATTTCGGTCAGAATAAGATGCGGTATAAAAACCTGAAATTCAAGGTAGAGGAAACACCGCATTATTCCATTTACCATTACCTGAAGAATGATAGCCTGCTGCAACGCCTGGCGCAGGAGGGCGAGATCTGGTATGAACTGCATCAACAGGTGTTCCGGGATACGTTTACCCGGAAGAATCCGCTGATCGTATATAATAACCATCCCGATTTCCAGCAGACGACCGCTATACAGGGAGAAATCGGCGTAGGAACCGGGGGGGTGACGGAAGGACTGAAAAACCGGGTGATCATGCCGGTACTGATGACCAACCAGCAAACCCGCCACGTACTGGGCCACGAACTGGTGCATGCCTTTCAGTATCACCATCTGATCGAAGGTGATTCAACGCGGCTGGAGAATATCGGTAACCTGCCGCTGTGGATGGTGGAAGGGATGGCGGAATATCTGTCTATTGGCAAAAAGGATGCCTTTACGGCGATGTGGATGCGGGATGCCTACCTGAATAAAGATATACCGTCACTACGTGATCTTACCGAGACCAACAAGTATTTTCCTTACCGGTACGGCCAGGCATTCTGGTCGTTCATCGGATCAACATATGGCGATACGGTCATTGTTCCCTTATTCAAAGCCACGGCGAAGTTCGGGTATGAAGGGGCTATCCGGCGGACATTCGGTTATGACGTCCGGACCTTGTCCAATTTGTGGAACCAGAGTATCATCGATATGTACCGGCCCATGCTGAAAGACACCGTGCAAACGCCCGTGGGCAGGCTGATTATCGATGAGAAGAATGCAGGGAATACCAATGTGGCCCCAGCTATCTCACCCGACGGACGGTACGTGGCCTTTCTCTCGGAGAAGGACCTGTTCAGCATTGACCTTTTTCTTGCCGATGCCCATACGGGGAAAATTATCCGGAAGTTGACCAGTCGGTTAAGCAACGGGGATATTGATGATTTCAGTTATGTGGAGTCGGCCGGCAGTTTCTCACCGGACAGCCGGCAGTTCGCATTCAGCGTGTTCAGCGGGGGAAGGAACAGGCTGATGATAGTGGACGTGGCCAGAGGGCGCACGGTGCTTTCGGAGGGTATGGGCGATGTGGGAGAATTCAGTAACATCACCTGGTCACCCGATGGTGAGCATCTCGCTTTTACCGGCCTGAAAGAAGGACAGGGTGACCTGTATATGTTTAATATCAAAACCAAAAAACTGACCCAACTTACGAACGATTGGTATTCCGATACGCAGCCTGCTTTTTCGCGGGATGGCAGTAAGATTGTTTTCAGTACCGATCGTGTTCATCTCCGGAATAATGGCCAGGGTGTGGAAATCGTTTTCAACCTGTCCGTATTGGATGTCAAAACCGGCCGGATCACGGATATTGATATTTTTCCTGGAGCGAATAACCTGAATCCGCAGTTTTCTGCGGACGATTCCCAGATCTATTTTCTTTCTAATGGGGATGGTTTCCGTAACTTATACCGGTATACGCTGGACGGTGGTAAAGTGGAACGTCTTACGGACTATTTTACCGGTATCAGTGGCATTACGGAATATTCACCCGCTTTGAGCCTGTCGGCGCAGGGAGATGTGCTGTATTCCTATTATCGGGCACACCGGTATAATATTTATAACGCGAAAACCGGGGATTTTACCCCGGTGGAAGTAGCACCGTACGAAACCGACTTTACCGCGGCTATGTTGCCCCCGCTCCGGTCGTATGGGGTAGATATTATCAATGCCAACCTGGATAATTTTAACCGCTTTCAGCGGATTGATACCGTGCAGATCGCCGAAGTACCTTACCGGCCACAGTTTAAGCTGGACTATCTGGCGAACAGCGGGGTGGGTGTGGCTGTGAATACGCGTTACGGGTCGGGCCTTTCGAGCGGTATACAGGGGATGTTCTCTGATATCCTGGGGCGGAACCAGATTTTTGCCGGACTGGCAGTGAATGGTGAAATTTATGATTTCGGCGGCCAGGTTGCTTATATTAATCAGAAAAGTCGTATTAATTGGGGAGGTGCCGTATCCCATATCCCTTATGTTTCAGGTTTTTCTATGTATGACCAGCGGGATATTGGTCGCGGGGGGGAAGAGCTGGTACTGGATACGTATATTATCCGCACGTTCCAGCAGCAGGCAGAAGTATTCGGTGCTTATCCGTTTTCCCGTACCAAACGATTTGAGGTAGGAGGTGCCATTGCCCGTTATTCATACCGGGTGGACCGGTGGTGGCAGGACTATTGGGGGTATGCCGGCGGCCGGGATAAGATACCTTTGGATGAAGTGCAGAATACACCGTTGGGCATGTATTACGGAAACTTGCAGGGCTTTACCATACAGCAGCTGAACGCCGCCTTTGTAGGGGATAATTCTGTATTCGGCGTGGCTGCGCCGCTGGATGGTTACCGTTATCGGGTGGGGGTGGAGCAGTATTTTGGTGATTTCGGTTTCTCCGGATATACCATCGATGGCCGGCGCTATAAGCGGCTGAAACCGGTGACACTGGCCGGAAGGGCGTATTCGTACATGCGTGTCGGACGGGATGAAAACCGTCTTTATCCGATTTTTATCGGTTATCCCTACTTAATACGTGGATACGAATCAGCCTCTTTCTACAATAATGGCCAGGCCGCAGGGGGCGGGTTGTCGATCAATCAGCTGATGGGATCCCGGATGGCGGTGCTGAACCTGGAGATGCGTCTGCCCTTCACCGGGCCGGAACGTCTGGCAGTTATCAAATCAGGCCTGCTGTTTTCTGATCTGAACGTATTTTTTGATGCCGGGCTGTCATGGAGTGGCGGCGACCGGATAAAGCTAAGCGGGGGAATCAGTCAGATCGGTACGGAGCCTATTGTTGATGGGGAGGGTAACCAGGTAGGGACCCGGCCGGTATATGAGGATGTACGTATTCCGGTAATGAGTGCCGGCGTTTCGTTGCGTGTGAACCTGTTTGGCGCACTTATTCTTGAACCTTATTACGCGATCCCGTTTCAGCGGAGTGATGTAAAGTTTGGTACGTTCGGGTTAAACTTTGCACCGGGCTGGTAGCAATGTTAGCTGCAGGGGGGTAGGATTGTTACTGGACTTTCCGTTTATTGCCGTATTTTAGCCTGATGATTGACGTCGGTAACTTATTGAAAAGGTCGTCCCAAATAATAACCGGGGGCAAGGAGGGTGTGTCGCTGGAAAACAGGTTGTTTAATGTGATCTGTTTCCTGACCATTGCGATATGCGCCTATAATGTGCCTTTTAATTATTTCACCGGACTGAAAACCACCTCCCTGATCTTCTTTTTGGTGTTTCTGTTCCTATGTGTTCTTTACTATCGTTCGCGGGTAAAACAACAATACAAGGTCGGTGTTATGTTGGCTTCCTTGTTTTCGTTGGCTGGACTCACCGCAAATTATTTCTGTGACGGCGGTGCAAATGCCGGCTCGCTGCTATCATTTACCCTGGCATTTTTTCTCATCACGATTATTTCACCCCGCGGGCTACACTGGTTATGGATCATGCTGGCCCTGCTGTTGGTGCCCTCACTGTTGCTGATTGAGTATCATTTCCCTCAGTCTGTCCGTATGAAGGATCGTGATACATCAGCCTATCTGATCGATTTGGCATCTACTTACCTGGCAACCGTTATTATGGTTCTCATCGGGCTGTTTTTCCTGCGAAATGCCTATTCGCGTGAGAAACAGAAAGCGAAAGATCGATCGGATATGCTCGAAAGGCTGAATAATGAAAAAAGTAAACTGGTTACCGTATTATCCCATGATCTCAATGCGCCTCTGGCTACGCTTCAGGGTTATTTACAGCTACTTGAAACCCACAAACTGCCCGAAGAAAAGTTGACGCAGGTCAGAAAAGAATTATTGGATGCTGTAACGGCAACAAGGGAATTGTTGGCAGATATCCTATCGTGGTCAAAAAACAGTATAAACCCCGAAGGAGCAGTACTCATCCCCCAGTCAGTCAGCACGGTATTAGCACCCGTGGTCCGGCTTAGTCAGCTGATGGCCATACAAAAGGATGTACAATTTACTTACCACACTGATTCGTCGCTGATTGTCAGGGCTGATATACGAATGCTGCAGTTTGCCGTACGGAATCTTGTCAGTAATGCGATTAAGTTTACACCTGCTGAAGGGACCGTGAAGCTGGAAGTTAAAGCAGATGGAAATGTCTGTCTGATTAGTGTCAGTGATACAGGGCCCGGAATACCCCCGAAAATTCAGGATACCATTTTTTCGCCGGGTGTGACAGCTTCTCAGGAGACAAGCGGAGAAAAGGGTGCCGGGCTGGGCCTTTTTCTTAGTAGGGAATACGCACGTGTTCATCACGGTGATATCCGCTTTGAAACCATACCGGATCAGGGAACTATCTTTTTTCTGTCACTGCCACTTGTTGCCACTGTCATACCGATGGGCAGATAATGGCATCCTCAGCTTGATGATCCCATCCTGTACGGATATGATTTCTATGTTCTCTGTAAGCAATTGACCCAGTATGCTTTCGCTGCCACCCTCGTGCTTAATGTGTATCCTGGCAGTCCCATTGTAATAGTAATAGTTTACTTTGTGTACGGTTTCCTGATGGTGTAACGAATTGACACATTGGTTCATGCGTAAGAGATCAGTATGAAAAAGCTCGATGATAGTTGTCCGGCATACCGGGACGTGGGAAACCGGTTCATTAAAAGTCCGGCAGAGGAACCGCGACAGTGCCGTCAGCTGGGGTATTTTTCCGTAAACGTTTTTTGATGGTTGCCCTCGTTTGAAAAGCATCCATAGCTGGAAAAAAGGGATAACCTGCCACCAACCGCTTACTCCGATGTCATGGCAGCGTTTAGAGCCCTGCATGGCCGTTACAATGAGGACAGGCGTTATGGAAAGAATGACCTGCGTGCGGAGCAGGTGATCCGCGTTGGGAGCGAAGAACAGCAGGAAACTGATAAAAACGGCCAGTCCCGCTATGATACAGGTGATAAAGAATTCAGTTCTGCGAATCCTTCCTTTGTACGTGAATACTGATTTGAACATAAGACGTTGTCATTATAAGGAATAAAGGCTTCTGAAAGGTCCGGTAGTTTATTCGCTGATGATGGGCCCGAACGCAAAAACGCAGACCCGCATCCTGTCTGCACCTTAGAGGTTCGGGAAAACCCTGACGACGACAAACAGGCCGGCCTGCGCTTCTGCGCAGGCGTTTGACCTGTCTATACTTCGTCGTCATAAAATTTTCCCGATTTCTAAGATGAAGAATAAACAGCTGAACGCTATATGTTATATGTACTTCTTTTTTTGTTTTTGTTTATGTTATTTTGCTTTAAAGGTTATATATTACAAATGAACTCACAAATATAATGATAAATCAATATTATATTCCTTTTTTTGCAAGTATGCCAATTGTCAGCATAAA
>CAZJKM010000088.1:0-11753 GCA_964546645.1 uncultured Sphingobacteriaceae bacterium | reverse complement strand
TTGTTCGTATAGATCTATTACTTTTTTCTGCAACTCAATAACCTCCGCATCCCTTTCCTGTAACCTCTTCACCGCATCATTCAGTTCCGCATCATACTTATCCTGCTCATCGGTATCATTAAATGATAACAGCTGCACAACTGATAAGTCAAACAATTTGGAAATCTGTTCAAGACGCGATAAGTTCACATCTGTTATGCCTGTCTCGATTTTAGAAAAGGCAGGGATAGAAATAGCCAACCGTTTCGCTACGTCCTCCTGGCTCCAGCCTCTCTGATGCCTCAATAGTCTGATTTTTTTCCCTAATGTTTTCATTGGATAAGATAGTTGTCACAAATATAGTAGTTAATTTAGCTTTTTAAAATAAAAATCAGCCAAACTGCCGGGGCTCATCCCTCCCCAATTTCCCTCTCCGGCAAAAAGAAGATTCTTTCCCCTGTCATCCGTTTCTTTCAGGAATTGCAACAGCCCCTCGGTTCCAGTCAAATAAATAAGCTGGTTATTCCTGAAAAATTCCCTCATCCTGTTTTCAGAAACTGGAATATAGTTTTTTTGTTTAAATACTTCCAGATTAGCGAAGACAACCGGTATATCCGCTTCGTCCATAACACCCTCATATTGCCTGAGATACGTTTCATCGAGACTTTCCTGTGCATGCAACTGGAAAACAGTGATCAGTTGCATGGCAGGATACTGTTCCTTCACAGCATGAACAACCTGCCTCAACTTATTCGGAGTGTCGGCAAAGTCCTTATAAACGACACTCTCACCATTGTCAGCCACGTATTCCAGTCTTCTTGATGCCCCTTTAAATGATGGAATAACACCGTAAAAATCAGCACGGCTGATGCCGATCCACTCACATAACGTCTGGGCTGCAGCTATATTGGATAGGTTATATTTTCCAAATACCTGCAATGAGATTTCGCCGGCTGCGGTTCTGATGTATGTAATGCCTTTATTGATCACATATTCAGGGGTTCTGTAACCATGCTTATTGATTGGGGAATGGTCGGAGCTGACCAGGTCCTGCAGCAGCTTATCCTCTTTATTATACACCAGCGTACCTTTGGGTTCAATACACTCGATAAAAAGCTTAAATTGCTTTATGTACTCCTCCTGCGTGCGGAACACCTGCAAATGTTCCCAGGTGATGCCGCTGATGAGTGCGATATTAGGCCGGTACAAATGAAACTTAGGGCGTTTATCGACGGGAGACGCCAGGTTTTCATCGCCTTCAATGATCATGATAGGTGCATCTTTTGTGATGCGCACCATACCGTCAAAGCCTTCCAGCTCTGCACCTACCAGGTAGTCAAACTGACGGCCCAGTACGTTCAGCACATGCATAACCATACTGGTAATGGTCGTTTTGCCATAACTCCCCCCCACTACAATCCTGGTTTTTTCGGCAGCCTGCCCATAAATAAATTCAGGGTAGGAATAAATTGGCAATCCCAGCTCGTTCGCTCTGAGTAATTCAGGGTTATCCTCCCGGGCATGCATACCGATTACCACCGCATCGATATCACTGTCAAGCTTCGCGGGAAACCAGCCCAGTTCCGGGGGTAGTAAGCCGTTTTCAGCAAGGTGGGTTTTGGATGGCTCATAAATATGATCGTCGGAGCCACTGATCATATAGCCTTTACGGGCCAGTGTAATGGCCAGATGATGCATGATACTTCCGCCTATTGCGATAAAATGAACACGCATATCACCTGCCTTTTATAAAACGAAGCGCCGCCCATTGGTCACGCTCGCGCTGCGAGACAACCGACAGCTGATATCCAGCCGCTTTATCTGTCAGTATGGCCGCATCTTCCCCCACGTAAAAACCACTGACCAACAGTATACCCCCCGGTTTCAGTGCAGCCGCATAGTGTCCCAGTTGCTCCAGTAAGATATTACGGTTAATATTTGCCAGGATCATGTCAAACGGCTTTTGCATCGGGATCGCCTCTGCAGATCCACAAAACACTTCCACCCGTTCTTCTGTATCATTAAGTGCGGCATTCTCCCGGGTACTCTCGTAACAAACCTGATCATAATCAATGGCAGTCACTTGTTCAGCCCCTCTTTTTACGGCCAGAATAGCCAGGATACCGGTCCCGCAACCCATATCCAGTACCGTTTTCCCGTTCACATCCTCTTCAAGGACATACTCCATCATCATCGCGGTGGTCTGATGATGACCGGTACCAAATGCCATTTTGGGATCAATGATAATTTCATAATCATACCCCGCAAGAGAAGGATGAAAGGTAGCGCGTACACGGCAGCGCTCCCCTATTTCAATGGGCTGGAAATTACTTTCCCAGGTCTCGTTCCAGTTATGCGGCTCCATCTCCTTCAGCTCGTAATGGGTAACCACGTGGTCCCATTGCGCAAACAACAGTTGCTCAAGAGACGCTATATCCACTTTCTCAGAAGCAATATATCCCTTAAAACCAACGTTCGTGTCTTCAAACATATCAAAACCCATATTGGCCAGTTCACTGATCAGCAGATCCCGCTGCCATTCCTCCCCATCGAAGATAAATACTACTTCTGTATATCGCATACTGACAAAAAAAGTACCGGTTAAAAAGCGTATCAGTTAAACACTTTCACAATGTCTGTAAAGTCGCGTGATTTCAGGGAGGCTCCTCCTATCAAGCCGCCATCTATATCCTTTTGTGCGAAAAGCTCCGCTGCATTCTGGGGGTTACAGCTACCGCCGTACAGAATAGTCGTATCGTCAGCTGTCTGCTGAGTATATTTGGCAGCAATGGCATTCCGGATCAACGCATGTACCTCCTGGGCCTGTTCGGGACTGGCAGTAAGTCCGGTGCCGATAGCCCATACCGGTTCATAGGCCAGCACTACCCTGCTGAAATCTTCGTTTGACAGGTGAAATATTCCCTCTTCCAGTTGTTGCGTGATCACGTCAGCATAACGGTCAGCCTCGCGTTCCTCACGGGTTTCCCCGATACAAAAAATGGGAATCAGTCCGGCTTTTAAAGCCGCATCTGTTTTTTGTGCAAGCAGTTCGTGTCCTTCATTGAAATAGGCCCGACGCTCAGAATGCCCGATGATGACATAAGAAGCACCGGCAGATTTGATCTGGGTGGCTGAGATTTCACCCGTGTACGCACCTTTTTCTTCCTGGTGGCAATTCTGCGCACCGATAGCAACCTGCTGTACCCCATCCGCAAGCCGCGCGATCTGGTGAATATGTATAAACGGGCTGCACACAACCACCTCCTGTTCGCCTGTCACTTCATCCCTGGTCATATTCACAATTTCAGAAAAAAGGCTGATACCTTCCTGATAGTTCAGATTCATTTTCCAGTTTCCTGCTACAATTTTTTTTCGCATGATAATATAATAAGTATGATTTATTCCATTCAGAAATGACTGCGGTGTGTCCCTGTTAATTTAAAAACGGACCTCAGCAGGTCTTTTTCCACCGTGTCAAAAGTACGATTACGCCTTTCAAAAACCAATGCGGCCGTTTCGAACATTTTACTTAGTTCATAGGTGACCAATCCGGCTGCCCCACCCCAGGAAAAATCCGGAACAAATGCCGGAGGCATCCCTGCACCTAAAATATGGGCACTGACACCGACCACTGTGCCTGTGTTGAAAGCAGTATTAATAGCGCATTTCGCATGGTCGGCCATTATCAGTCCGCAAAACTGTAAGCCGGTATCCCTGTATTGACCGGAGGGATAGTGGTACAGGCGGACATTCTTATAGTTATTCTTCATGTTGGAATTATTGGTATCTGCGCCCCAATTACACCATTCCCCCATTACCCCACTACCAAAATACCCCTCGTGTCCCTTTGACGAATTGCCCCAGATCACACAAGTATTCAGCTCACCTCCGACCCGGGAGTACGGGCCAACGGTTACATTGCTATACACCTTTGTCCCCATTTTCAGCTGTGACCCTTCACACAGGCCGAAGCTGCCGCGCACCAGGGACCCTTCCCATATTTCCGCGTTTTTGCCCAGGTAAACGGGGCCCTGCAGCGTATTGATAGTGGAAGCCATTGCCACCGCACCTTCTTCGGCAAAAAAACGATCACCGATCAAGCGGTTACTGCTGTCGATCGGGGCGGAAAGGCGTCCTTTCGTGATGCGTTCAAAATCAAGCTGTATCTGTTCCCTGTTATACATGAATATATCTTCAGGGTAACAGATTTTCGTAAACGGATGATGGTACGTCACCGGCCGGAACTGCCTTTCCTGATTACCCGTATATCCAACGACATCCGTGCCTTTCATCCGGACAGCAATAATCTGCTCACCCATCAGTGCATCACCTTCCCGGAGCGTGCTGATTGCTTCGGCTAACCGGCTATCCGGACAAACCCCTCCGTCAATCAGCAGTACATCATCGCTTGTAAGGGACAACGGGTATTTGGCGGCCAGATAATCCGCTGTTGCAAAAGAAAAAGACGCATTCAGCCATTTCTGCCACTTTTCAGCGATGGTGAGTATCCCCACCCGCAAATCAGCTACTGGCCTTGTCAACGTCAGGGGAAACAGATCCTTCCGGCGAAAGTCATTATCAAACAATACGATGTTCATAAAGCCTGGTAAATGTAACGCATTCTCTTAAAAAAAGTTCGCTAAAATAAAAAAAGTCCCGGTAAACCTTACCGGGACCCCAAACACCTTTATACAGGTATTATTTTTTATTGTAGCGGCTACGGAATTTATCAATCCGGCCGGCAGTATCCACCAACTTCATTTTGCCGGTGTAAAACGGATGTGACGTGTGCGAAATCTCCAGTTTTACCAGGGGATATTCATTCCCGTCTTCCCAGACAGCGGTCTCTTTCGTGTCAATGCATGATTTGGTTACAAATGCATAGTCATTAGACATATCTTTGAAAATTACCAACCTGTAATTTGAAGGATGCAGATCTTTTTTCATTTGAATATTACGCTATATCGATATTAACTCTTTTTACTCAACCTTTGATTTAAGGCTGCAAAGATATGACTTTTTATCTATATAAAAAGATAAGCACCTATATTTTTTCATTTGAACCCAAATTTGCCTAAGTTTGTTGCCGCAGTGGGATCATCACACTGCTTTTTCGAAAGAATACTACAGCATATGAACTACGACATCATTGTTATCGGAAGCGGCCCAGGCGGTTATGTAGCAGCTATCAGGGCTGCCCAGCTGGGTTTTAAAACAGCCATTATTGAACGAGAGTCCCTCGGTGGCATTTGCCTGAACTGGGGGTGTATTCCAACAAAAGCGCTGCTTAAAAGTGCACAGGTATTTGAGTACCTGAACCACGCGGCTGATTACGGCATCAAGGTGCAGGGAGGAGAAGCTGATTTCAACGCTATTATTAAACGCAGTCGCGGAGTAGCGGATGGCATGAGCAAAGGTATTCAGTTCCTGATGAAGAAAAATAAAATCGATGTGATCATAGGAACCGCGAAAATCCGCAAGGGTGGTAAGGTGGCCGTGAAACTGAACGATGGAACAGAAAAAGAATACACCGCCAAACATACGATACTGGCCACCGGTGCCCGCTCACGTGAGCTGCCCAACCTGAAACAGGATGGCAGGAAGATTATCGGCTACCGGCAGGCTATGAGCCTTGAAAAGCAACCGGCCTCACTGGTGGTAGTTGGTTCCGGTGCGATCGGTGTCGAATTTGCCTATTTTTACAACGCAATAGGTACGAAGGTTACCATTGTTGAATACCTCGACCGTATTGTACCGGTAGAAGATGAAGAAATCTCCAGGCAGCTGGAAAAAAGCCTGAAAAAATCAGGTATACACATACTGACCAGTGCGGAGGTTACGGCTGTAGATACGTCGGGTGCTGTCAGTAAAGTACAGATAAAAACCGCCAAAGGTACAGAAACCATTGAGGCCGAAGTCGTGCTCTCTGCGGTAGGCATTACCCCCAACACAGAGAATTTAGGACTGGAAGAAGCGGGTGTCAAAACCGACAAGGGTCGGGTAATCGTCGATGATTTTTATAAAACGAATGTGGAGGGCGTGTATGCCATCGGTGATATCGTGCACGGACCGGCTCTGGCTCATGTCGCCTCTGCAGAAGGCATCACGTGTGTAGAAAAGATCAAGGGCTTGCATGCGGAGCCTATTGACTACAAAAACATCCCCGGTTGTACCTACTGTTCGCCGGAAATAGCCTCTGTTGGCTATACGGAGAAAGCTGCCAAAGAAGCGGGGTATGAGGTTAAAGTAGGTAAGTTCCCCTTCTCTGCATCGGGTAAAGCCAGTGCTGCCGGAGCGAAGGATGGCTTCGTTAAAGTGGTTTTTGATGCAAAATACGGTGAATTCCTCGGTGCACATATGATTGGCGCCAATGTTACCGAAATGATTGCAGAAGTGGTGGTAGCCCGTAAACTGGAAACCACCGGACATGAGATCATCAAGTCCGTCCATCCGCATCCGACGATGAGCGAAGCGATCATGGAAGCTGCCGCAGATGCTTATGGCGAGGTGATTCACCTGTAATAATCCTTTCGAAAATATACTGTTTATAAGTATGAACAGATATTGGCTGTTACTCGCTGTTTGCCTGGTATGCCAGGGCGGATTAGTTGCTCTTGGACAACCGTTGCGTGTCATTATGATTGGCGCACACCCCGATGATTGTGAAGTAGGTGCCGGCGGGATAGCCTTCCTGTATGCACAGCAAGGTCACAAAGTCAAATTTGTCTCCATGACCAATGGTGACAAAGGGCATCAGCAGGCGAAAGGAAGTGCATTGGCAAAACGACGGCATGCCGAAAGCATGGAAGCAGCGCGAAGGATCGGAATCACGTATGAAGTATTGGATATTCCGGATGGAGAATTAATGCCCACACTTGAAAACCGCCATACGGTGGTTCGGCTTATCCGCGAATGGGAAGCCGATATTGTCATTACGCACCGGCCCAATACCTATCACCCTGACCACAGGTATACCGGTATTCTTGTACAGGATGCAGCATTTTTGGTAACGGTTCCGAATATTGTTGATAACGTACCGGCCCTGAAAGCAAATCCGCTATTTCTTTATTTCAGTGATAGTTTTCAGCAACCGAACCCCTTCCGTCCTGACATTGTCGTCGATGTGACGGCCGCATTGGATCAGATGGCCCGGTTGCTGGATGCCCATGAATCTCAATTTTACGAATGGCTGCCCTGGATAATGGGAATAACACCTCCACCTGCGGGTAAAACAGAACGGCTGGAATGGCTGAAGGCCTGGAGACTACCGCAATCAACCATCAATGAAACGATTAAGAATCAACTGCATAAATGGTGCCCCATTAAGGACATCGGAAAGGTTAAACGAATCGAATCATTCGAGATCTGTGAATATGGCAGAAAGGTAACTGATGACGACATCAGGCGCCTGATGCCTATCCTTTGTAGTAATTAGTATTTCGTGGCACCTGATGCCTACATACGGCCGGGCCAGTGTCGTGAAAACACCGGCCCGGCCGTATCTTTTTATGCTTTGCTATGAGAGAGGTGATATTGTACGAGATCATCAATCGGTGAGCGCAAAATGCGACCGACCTGCATGCCGTAATCAGCTGCCGTTTCTTCCAGCACATTCCTGAAATTATATCCTACTGATCCGATACAATTAAACGAATATTGCTGATAACCGGGATATTTAGAAACCAGGTTTCGGAAAAAGTCTTCAAAAGAAGATTTCACAATACCCCTTGAATAACTGATATTTACATTATTATCATATACAAACTTACTGAAACTGGCACAAAAACGATTGGCGAGCGGCTTGGTATACACATTGTCCATGATATCGTCCGGTGTCAGCTTATACGTATCCCAAAAAACCTTGTACACATCTTCAGGCATATATCCGCGGATATAATCCGTTAACAGTTTCTTGCCGATGTAACAACCGCTACCTTCGTCACCGAGAATATAGGCGGCAGAATCAATATGATAGACCAGATCATTGCCATCGTATATACACGTATTGGTTCCTGTACCCAAAATGGCAGCGAACCCCATACTATTCCCCAGCAATGCGCGTGCAGCAGCCAACAGATCATGCCCGACAAATACGGCTGCCTGAGTGAATACTTCGCGGAGCGCTTTTTCAATCACTCCTGCCTTTTCAGCATTATGTACACCGGCACCGTAATAATTTACTTCAATAATCCCGTCAACCGGTAAGTCATTCGGAAGCGCCTTTTTCAGTGAATTGACAACATATTCGCTATTGACAAAGAAAGGATTATACCCCTCCGTATTAAAATAGACTTTCTTCCCGGCTTCATTTATCAGACACCAATTGGTTTTGGTAGATCCCCCATCTGCAATTATGATCATTGTTGGCTTTAATTAAAAATTTGTTACGTTCAGCTTAATTCGCGTTCCTCTAATTTAAACGGGCGCAAAATACATCTTTCATTATTTTAATACAAACTTTAGTCCGTATTTGGAAGATATTGCAAAGCATCACCAGTACCAGGCAGTAACGTTTGCCGTTAATGAGCTACATTAAAAAAATAAATCAGGTGATCAAAAAGAATTATGTTTATACTTGTGGCCGCTTTATCAATCAACTCATGATAGAAAGTATCTTTTCTGGCATCTGTTTGGGGGTAGCTTTGTCATTTTTAACAGGCCCTGCTTTCTTTGCACTGTTAAAGACCAGTCTGGAAAAGGGATTTTATTCAGGTGTCTTTTTCGCAGCAGGTGTTTTGCTCAGCGATATCATATACATATCACTTGCCGTCTTCGGATCATCATTTATATCTGTAGAACAGGAATACCTGACCCCGATTGGTATTGCCGGCAGTATTGTATTATTATCTGTGGGCCTTTATTACCTGTTTCACAACGTCCGGATAACCAAAGAAATTTCCTGCACCAAAAGACGTCAGACAGGCTATATGCTAAAGGGATTTCTGATGTGTATGCTGAACCCGGCTTTATTGCTCTACTGGGTGAGTATTACAGGAGGATTTCTATCTGTTTCGGGACGACGGTTTGAACCGGTTGCTATCCTCTCTTTCTTTGGCAGTATACTGATTACACAGTTTTGTATCGATTGCTTAAAAGCTTATTATGCGGACAAACTAAGTCACCGGATTGAAGAGAAAGCCCTGGGCAGGTTCAGTAAGTTTGCGGGTATCCTGATTATTGTTTTTGCGCTCCGGCTGATGTACGACTCATTCATGCACACGCTTGTGTAAGTTCGCAGTCGTCAGTCCAAGCGGGTGACGGCCAACTAAACTATCGACTCTGCTACGCAGAATAGTACGCTCTCACATTCTTTCCTTCCATCCAGTTCATAAAGGCCCGGTTTACGACCTTATTGCCGCCCGGAGTCGGGAAGTTGCCGGAGAAATACCAGTCTCCTTTGTTATCCGGACAGGCCTTATGCAGATTATCCAATGTCTGATAAATCACCTGCACCTCCGCATGGATGTCTCGGGGTGTAATGATACGGGCAATCTCAGCAGAAATTTCATCGTCTGTAAACGGCTCGTAAATGGCTTTTACATAATTTTCCACTTCATCTTTGGGCAAATGCTGTGAGAGCAAACACTTATTGTATACATCATCAATGATGTGATGAAGCCCTCTTTTCCGGAGCAGTGACACTGCTGCATCAAACGCCACAAATTCACCTAAACGTGACATATCAATACCGTAACAATCAGGATAACGAATCTGCGGAGCAGATGATACGATGATGATCCTCTTAGGGTTCAGTCTGTCAAGTATCTTCAGTATACTTTGTTTCAATGTGGTTCCACGTACAATGGAATCGTCAATAAGTACGATCGTATCTTCCGCCCTGACAACGCCGTAGGTCGCATCATAAACGTGTGCCACCATATCCTGCCGGTCTGCGTCCTGGGTAATAAAGGTACGAAGTTTCGCGTCCTTAATGGCCAGTTTTTCAAAACGCGGAGAGATACTCAGCATCTCGTCCAGCTCTTTATCCGATATTTTGTCTGCCCGGTTTAAGAGAGCATCTTTCTGAAAATTACGAACGTATGTATTTACACCTTCTTCCAGGCCGTAAAAGGCTACTTCGGCGGTATTGGGTATATAAGAAAATACGGTATTTTTAATATCGTAATCAACCACTTTTAATACCTGAGTACAGAGCAGGTTGCCCAATTGCTTTCTTTCTTTATAGATTTCCGCATCGCTGCCCCGTGAAAAGTAAATCCGTTCAAACGAACAGGCTTTTTTCTCCACCGGCTCACGGAACATCTCTTCAGTAATGGTACCGTCTTTTTTGACGATCAATGCATATCCGGGCCTGATCTCCCGTATTTTTTCAAAAGGCGCATTGAAAGAAGTCTGTATGGCGGGGCGTTCAGAGGTGACAACCAGTACTTCGTCATCCTGGTAATAATAGGCCGGCCGGATCCCGGCCGGATCCCGCATAACGAAGGCATCCCCGTGGCCAAAAATACCACTGATCGTATAACCACCATCCCAGGTCTTTGCTGACCGGCGTAAAATGCGGGCCACATTCAGGTGCTTGGCGATCAGCGCACTGATATCGACATTACCGTAGCCTTCAAACTTAAACTTATCAAATAGTTCCTGGTTTTCCGCATCCAGGAAATGACCGATTTTTTCCAGTACGGTTACGGTATCCGCTTTTTCTTTCGGATGCTGGCCTAACTCGAACAGTTGTTCCAGCAGCTCGTCCACATTTGTCATGTTAAAATTGCCGGCAATCACCAGGTTCCGGGTCATCCAGTTATTCTGGCGCAGAAAGGGATGGCAATTTTCAATACTGTTTTTTCCATGTGTCCCATAACGAAGGTGCCCCATCAGCACCTCCCCCGTAAAACTCATGTTATCTTTCAGCCAGTTGCTGTCGGCAAATTGTTCCGGATACGTCTCCTGTGCGGCTGCAAATTTTTTCTGAACGTATTCAAAGATATCGGCAACGGCATTGGCTCCCATTGCACGATAGCGGCTGATATACCGGTTACCCGGCTTGACATCAAATTTGATCGTTGCTATCCCAGCTCCATCCTGCCCGCGGTTGTGCTGTTTTTCCATTAACAGATACAACTTGTTGATGCCGAACAAGGCCGTACCATATTTTTCCTGATAATACGAAAGGGGTTTTAACAGGCGGATAAGTGCTATACCGCACTCGTGCTTAATTGAATCGCTCATAGTTGGAACTGACATGCAAAATTAAGCATTAGCGGGAGATTATCTGTCATTGCCAATGTAAAAAAAACGTATATGTGTGGTTTCTAAGTAAAAAAGCACTATCTTTATTCTTTTCCGGAAACTGACCAGGCCATGGCGCTTCCCTCTTTCCATAAGCTGTACGCTTTGTTGCCGGTTATATTGCTCGTGGCAAACCGACCGGTAATGGGTCAGGAAGAATATGTTGGTCCTGTTTCGCGCATCCTCTCAGAGGTACCCATCCGATTGCTTACAGGCGGCATTGTCGTATTGGAAGCCCGGTTAGGCGGACGGCCCGACACCCTGCGGTTTGTTATGGATACCGGAAGCAGCGGTATCTCCCTTGACTCCGCAACAGCAGAAAGATTACGATTACCGGTTGAATCGTCCCAGGTCCGTGTACGCGGTATAACCGGAACCCGTTACGTGAATTTTGTCTATAACCAGCAGCTTACCTTTCCGGGTCTTTCCGTGGACAGCCTCCATTTTCATATCAGCGATTACAGCACCTTTGAAAACGCGTACGGAGAAAAAATAGATGGCATTATCGGCCATTCCCTGTTAAG
>CAZJKM010000087.1:0-11854 GCA_964546645.1 uncultured Sphingobacteriaceae bacterium | reverse complement strand
ATTGCGGTACGCTCCCTCACAGAGACAAACATGATGTTTGCTATCCCGAAACCGCCCACCAATATGGAGAATCCGCCGATAACAATACCGGCCAGGTTGATGACGGTAAACAACTGGTCCAGCTGCGCCGTAATGATGGTGGTTTTATTCAGGGAGAAATCGTCTTCCGTTCGCGGGGAAAGCCGACGAACAGACCTCATCACTCCCCTGAGTTCGCTTTCTGTTTCTTCCATACTAACCCCGGCCGCCGTACGGACGATAATATTTGGATTATACCCCCGTATATTCACTAAGTTGCGCGCCAGGTTAAACGGAATAGCAACCATCTTATCCAATGATACGTCAATGAGCATCCCTTCGCCTTCCCGTTCCAGCACACCGATTACCGTCAGGCGACGCCCCATAGCCGTGATGGTTTTTCCGATGGGGTCAACCCCGGAAAACAGCCCCTCTGCCACGGTTGCACCGATCACCGTAACGGCAGCACCACGGTTAACCTCTGATTCGGTAAAGTAACGGCCCCCGGCAAATTCCAGGTTCCGTATCTTATAAAAATCATACGTCGAAGCTGCCACCACCGCATTTTCGACATGCTTGTTTTGCCGTTTGATTGTCTTATTGTTGATAGAGATAGAAAGGCAGATACCATCCGCGGTCGTCAGCCGCTGCCTTATCTGCTCATAGTCCCGCACCGTGGGTGACGGCCTGTTCTGATATCTCCACCAGGGATAATCACCCCCGCCTCCCCATGGCCACTTCGATATATAAATGGTATTGCTGCCCAGCTTTTCGACACTTTGCTCCAGATTAGCGCGCAGGGTATCCACGGCGGCAAATACCCCGATAATAGTCATAATACCAATGGTAATTCCCAATAATGAGAGTACGGTACGGGTTTTGTTTTCGCGCAGTGCCGAGAGGGCAAACCCAATGCTTTCACCTGTCAGCCTGAGGAACATCATATACCGGATAAGACGTGCCGGAGCGGTATTCGTTACAGATTTGCTCCTATTTTATTTTTGCGTAACTTTGCGCCCTGCCAGCTCATATGCATGAGTTATAAGCAACAAAAAAAGATAGTAAACGTACCATTTAAGGAATAAAACCCATGAAGTTATCTCAATTCAAGTTTAACTTACCCGAGTCATTGATCGCCTATGAGCCTACCGAAAACAGGGATGAATCCCGCCTGATGGTACTGAACCGCAAAACCGGTGAAATTGAGCATAAAATATTCAGGGATATGCTCCATTATTTCGATGATAAAGATGTGATGGTCCTCAATAACACGAAGGTTTTTCCGGCGCGCCTATACGGCAATAAAGAGAAAACAGGGGCAACAATTGAGGTATTCCTGCTGCGGGAGCTGAACAAAGATCTGCGGCTGTGGGACGTACTGGTCGATCCCGCACGTAAAATCCGCGTGGGTAATAAATTGTATTTCGGGGACAATGACCTCCTGGTAGCCGAGGTAGTAGATAATACCACCTCCCGTGGACGGACCATCCGCTTCCTGTTTGACGGAACCGATGAAGAATTCCGCCGCAATATTGAGATCCTCGGCGAAACACCGCTGCCCAAATACATCAAACGGAAAGCTACGCCGGAGGATAAGTTCAGGTACCAAACGATCTTCGCTAAACACGAAGGAGCCGTTGCCGCTCCCACCGCCGGCCTGCATTTCAGCCGTGAGCTCATGAAACGCCTCGAACTGAAAGGGATTGATTTCGCTGAAATCACCCTCCATGTGGGCTTAGGTACCTTCCGGCAGGTTGAGGTGGAAGACCTGACCAAGCACAAAATGGATTCCGAGCAATTCATCATTGAACAGAAAGCGGCCGACCTGGTCAATACTGCATTGGAGAATAAACGCCGGGTGTGCGCCGTCGGTACGACCTCCATGCGGGCGATTGAGTCATCCGTATCAGCCGGCAAACGCCTGAAAGCAGCCGATGAATGGACCAGTAAGTTCATTTTTCCGCCCTTTGAGTTCAGCATTGCAAACAGCATGATCACCAATTTCCATACACCGGAGTCTACACTGCTGATGATGGTCTGCGCCTTTGGCGAATACGAACACGTTATGAACGCATATGAGGTGGCTGTAAAAGAGAAATACCGCTTCTATAGCTACGGCGACGCTATGCTTATTATTTAGGGATGAATGATGAGTTATGAATGATTAGCCTGGTGTGCTAATGAAAGTAACACGTATGTATGACCATTCATAACTCATCATTCATAACCCATCATTCATAAAACATGCAATACTTCGCAATTATCGTAGCTGGTGGCAGCGGCAGCCGGATGAACAGCAACACACCGAAGCAGTTTATGCGGTTGAACGGGGAACCGGTTTTGCTGCATACCTTGCGTGCTTTTCATCGTTGCAACCCGGCTATCCGGCTGATAGTTGTACTCAGCACCTCCTTACATCGGGAGTGGCAGCAACTCATCCGTGATCATCATTTTACGGTTCCGCATGAGCTTATTGATGGCGGAGAAACCCGTTTCGGATCAGTAAAAAATGCACTGGATTATATACAAGGATTGCCGGGTTTTTCAGCGGATGAGTCACTTATTGCTGTACATGACGCGGTGCGCCCGCTGGTAACCGCATCATTGATTAACAGCTGCTTCAGCGATGCGGAGCAGTTCGGCAGCGGCGTTGCCGCTGTGAAAAGCAGCAGTTCTGTTCGTATGGGAACCACACCCGGCCTGACGAAGGCTGTTGACCGGGATAACGTGTTCCTGGTACAAACGCCACAGGCTTTTAAGGCATCTGTTATATTGACAGCCTACACACAGGTTTATGAACCAGCCTTTACCGATGATGCCGGCGTAGTAGAAAAAGCCGGGTATCAGCTGCAGCTGACTGCAGGCGATACCCGGAACATAAAAATCACTTTCCCAGAGGATATATATCTGGCTGAAAGCCTGATACAATCAAAGTCGTGCCCTAAGCAGCCCCTCTGATAATCCGCAACAGAACAGCTACGATAGCAATTACCAGCAGGACGTGGATAATACCGCCTGTGTAATAGCCTCCGAAATACGATATCGCCCAAAGAATTACCAGAATCACGGCGATCAGATACAATAAATTACCCATAACAACACAAGGTTAAGTGGTTTAACATTAAACTTTTATTACTCTATAATAGTGCTTGGGGGTAATTTGTTTCAGAAATGTGTAAATATTCGGAAAACCGGCCGGTGTAGTGCTACAACTGTAATTGCAATCCGTCATACGCCAGTGATACGCCTGCCGGCAACTCACGGGACACCTCTTCGTGCGCTCCCAGCCGGTGACTGATATGGGTAAAATAGGTTTCCCCGGCACCAATCCGCTGCGCCATACCAACTGCTTCATCAAGCGTAAAATGGGAAATGTGGCTGTCACGCTGCAAGGCATTGATCACTAAAACATCAGAGCCCCTGATTTTGCTGATATTCTCCTCATCAATGGTTTTGGCATCCGTAATATAAGTGAAGTTGCCCATCCTGAATCCGAGCACCGGCATCTTAAAGTGCATGACCTGTATGGGGATCACCTCCACCTTTCCGGCTACGGAAAAAGGAGCTGTGGTAATCTCGTGCATATGCAGCTGTGGTACACCCGGGTATTTCTGGTCGCTGAAAGCATAATAAAATTCACGCTTAAGCGCCTGATGCACGGCATACGTGCCATAAATATCCACCGCTCCCTGCTGGGCAAAATTAAACGGCCTTACATCGTCCAGTCCGGCAATATGGTCTTTGTGCTCATGGGTAAACAAGACGGCATCCAGCTGTTTCACCTGCGCACGCAGCATCTGGTAACGGAAATCAGGACCGGTATCAATCACAATGGTTGTATCGCCCTCCTGAACCAGTACGGACGACCGCAGCCGTTGATCACGCGGATCCGCTGATGTACATACCTTACAATTACATGTGATAACAGGAATGCCCTGTGAGGTTCCCGTACCCAAAAAGGTTACCGTCAAAATGTCAGCCTGGTTTGTTTAATGGTATAAAAAAATTGCTTTTGCCGCTCATCCAGCATGGCTGCATCAGCGTCTATCTGCTTTAATAATGAAAGCAGTGCCTGTATCTTTCCTTCTGTGTCCAGGAAGCGGTTCACAACGACAATCCGGCTGTCCCCGAGTATACAGGCTCCTGTCTTAAAATTGCCTTTCTCATAACGTACCCGGTAGTTCAATGCTTTAAACAGCACTTCCAGCTTATCCAGGCTATGAGTAGTGTACGGTAACATCTACCTCTGTTTATCTCAGATCAACGATTTCCATACCCGTGTAAGCTGCTTTGTTAAAAGCAAATACCGATTCCGGCAATGGCCGCCCGGTATCCAGCCGGGTGATGGTATATCCATATGTTCCGCCGTTCTTATCATACACTTTCATATCCGATATCAACCGGGTTGCCTTATCAATCCGCAGCGTGATATACCGGTAGGAACTCCGCTTGTCCTGTGGTGTCAACCGGACTACCTGCCATGTCTTACCCCCTGTACGTTCATCCGGCAGCGGTTCATAATGATATCCCTGCTGATAAAAGGTAAATACATTGGCGGGCGTCACGACACCCGGCTGCTCCGAGACATCGGTAACCTGCACCTCGTCAATTTCTTTTATCACACTCCACTGCGTTTTGCCATCGCTGATCAGTTCCTGCCCGGGTAACACAACCCGATATTTCCCGTCAGCCGGCTTTAACTGCAGTTTCCCTTCGTCCTTAGCCACCGTCTGACCCTGCCGGTCGGTAGCCTGATACGTAAAATCAGCAGTCAGGCTGCCATAACTGCGATACTTGGCGCTGGCAGCGTCCAGCACCTCTTTTGCCTGATTTGCCGGCTGGGCAAAAACAAAAATGCCCTGGATGCCTGACCATATCATGATACCTACTACCCAAATTCCTTTTACGCCATACATCTCCTGTCCTCCTGTTACTCTTTTTTATTCAGGGTATCCAAAAACTGTTCCAATGAATATTCATCCGGAAAGAGTACGTCCCGCGCTTTGCTCCCTTCAAACGGCCCCACAATACCGGCACTTTCCAGCTGGTCAATGATGCGCCCTGCACGGTTGTAACCCAGCTTCAGCTTACGCTGTATCAGCGACGTGGAGCCCTGCTGGTGCAGTACGATCAGCCGGGCGGCTTCTTCAAACAGGGAGTCGCGGTTTTCCAGGTCCACATCTGCTGCCCCGCTGCCTTCGCCGTTTTCATCAATATACTCCGGCAGCATAAATGCGGAGGGATAACCATGCTGCTGACCGATAAAATCTGATATCTCTTCCACCTCGGGTGTATCCACAAAGGCGCATTGTATCCGGATCAGGTCACTGCCGGTTGCCAGGAGCATGTCCCCGCGACCGATCAGCTGATCGGCTCCGCCGGAATCCAATATTGTGCGGGAGTCCACCTTCGATAACACCCGGAACGCCAGCCGTGCCGGGAAGTTTGCCTTAATGGTACCCGTAATGATGTTCACGGAAGGACGCTGTGTGGCAATAACCAAATGGATGCCAACGGCCCGTGCCAGCTGGGCAAGGCGCGCTATGGGTTGCTCGACTTCCTTACCGGCCGTCATCATCAGGTCGGCAAACTCATCCACAATCAGGACAATAAATGGTAAAAAGTGATGCCCGTCTTCCGGATTCAGCCGGCGGTTCACGAATTTGGCATTATATTCCCGCAGGTTGCGTACCTGCGCATTCTTAAGCAGGTCATACCGCTGGTCCATTTCGATACACAGCGAGTTCAGTGTATTGATCACTTTTTTCGTATCCGTGATGATGGCATCATCCTCGCCGGGCAACTTGGCCAGGAAATGGCGTTCAATTTTCCTGAAAAGGGAAAGTTCCACTTTTTTCGGATCCACCAGTACAAATTTAAGCTCCGCGGGATGCCGCTTGTACAGCAGCGAGGTGATAATCGCATTGATACCGACTGATTTTCCCTGTCCGGTAGCCCCGGCCACCAGCAGGTGCGGCATTTTCGCAAGGTCAGCAATAAACACCTCATTGGAGATAGTTTTACCCAACGCAATGGGCAGGTCCATATCGGTGTGCTGGAACCGTTCAGTAGCAAGCACCGAACGCATGGATACCATCTCAGGTTTATTATTCGGCACTTCTATACCAATAGTACCCTTACCCGGCATAGGGGCTATGATACGGATACCCAATGCCGCAAGGCTGAGGGCAATATCATCTTCCAGGTTCTTAATCTTGGAAATACGGATACCGGGTTTGGGGATAATTTCGTACAAGGTGACAGTGGGACCAATCGTCGCTTTGATCTTATCAATCTCAATGCTGTAATTAGCCAACGTATCCACAATCTTATCTTTGTTCGCTTCCAGCTCCGCATTGTTGACCATAATTTTTCCGGAACCGTAATCACGTAACAACTCCAGGGGCGGATACTGATAACCGGAAAGATCCAGTTTAGGATCGTATTGCCCGAACTCTTCCACCAGCTGCTCTGCTTTAGTGACCGTTTTTTCCTCAACCGGCTGCTCAATCGTAAAGTCAGGTTCTTCGGGTTCTGACGTTTCCAGCTGTAAAGCAGGCCTTGCGGGCAGCTCCGTTTTGGCGGTATTCTGAACAACAGGTTTCGGAGACAGTACGATACCCGTCTCCGGCTGCTCCTCATCCGTGTCAGGCTGCAACCCTGGTCGCAGCGGTATGTTCCGGGCCTCCCTTTCACCGGTTATGTCACTAACCCCATCCCGCTTGCGGTTCAGGTTAAACTCAATAGTCTCAGCAGTAAAATCCGGGTCAGCTTCTGAATCAGCGGCATCTCTTTTTGAGTTATCCGCCAATAGCTGCTTAAAATCAATATTATATGCAATGATCAAAGCTGTTAAACCGGTAAATAGCAGCAAGCCGGCAACGCCGGGCGCTCCAATCTGTGCTTCCAGCAGCCTGTTGGACCAGAAACCGAATTCGCCTTCCAGGAAGTGCGGATAATTTGTTATAAAGCCATGAATAAAGCCCAGCAGCAACGAGACATACACGATCAGGAAAAAGGAGTAGCCCATTACTTTGCCCAGCGGCATCAGTATCACCTTAAACAGCATCCGGTACCCGGTAATAAACAGCAGTCCGATAAACAGAAAAGAGGCAATGCCAAACCATTTATAAATAAACTGATGAGATAGAAGCGCACCCACTTTTCCCATCCAGTTCTGCACCTGCGGATTGTCCAGGCCGGCCAGCTCCAGCTCTTCCCTCGTTTTAAACAGGTTGCTCCATCCGCCATTGGAAAAAGCAATATAACTCTGGTCTTCGCGCCAGGTAAATAAATAAGAAACAAAAGCAATCAGGAAATAAACCGATGCGATCAGCAGGAATAAACCAGCTATCTTGACCACCTTATCACCTACTGTTGACAAGGTCCTGCCGTCCTGGTCCGATGACGCTGCCTCACGCGGATAACGCTTTGCACTGGCTTCTTTTTCGGAAGGACGTTTTCTCTCTTTATTAAATTTGAACTGGTTTCCTCGTGCAGCCATTCCTAATTTTACTGTGGAGACAAACTTACGATTTTTTTATTACTGGCTGTAGCATTTAAATGGAACTGCCCGTCATAGAACCAGATACATAGGAACATTAGTTTGAATTTATGACAAGGGTATTCAACATGAACATTTTGCTGAGAAAGCGCCTGCCGGCAATTGCTGCCGCTTTATTTTCCGGTACGTTGTTATTCTCTTCCTGTTTAAGAGACAACGACCAGAATTACATATCCATTGAGGCCGCCATCACAACCATTCAGGCTTCTCCCAGTGCACTGACATACGACTTTTATACAGATGTGAGGAAAGTGAATACCCAATCTGTGCTGCGCTACGGGCACCAGCTGTACTATCAGCTGTATTATTCGGGCAACAGAAAAATCGGACTCACATTGGGAGGCTCGAACCTGTTGGTGGCAGATACGGTTATCAGTCTTACGAGCGACCAGGCGTATACGCTCTTCATTGCTGATACCACCAAAAATGTGGGATTCCTCCTGCTGAACGACGGTCATCTGGCACAGGCTGCGGAAGGCAAAGCAAAAATCCGGTTTGCTAACCTCTCTCCCGGTTCACCGGAGTTGGATTTTGGTGAGAAAGATGCCGACAGCCTGTTGGCCAGTGCCAAAAAGTTCAAAGCGTATAGCGATTTCAAAGAGGTTAACGCCGGAGAGATGGCCTTATTTGTCCGCCGCACTTCAGACAACACCCTATTGAAGGAGTTCACCTTTGAAGCGAAGAGCGGAAAGCTGTATACGATCTGGGCGAAAGGACTCATCGAAACAGAAACCCCCGAATACGGATTCTCGGTTGACGTGATTGATCACCGGAGAAATGCCGGATTTACAGATTAGACATAAACGTAAAAAGATTACAATTCAAGGTTGATTGAAGACCCGTTCCCCAATGGGTCGCCGCCCTCCCCCAAGGGCGGCTTTTTTACGTGCCTGTTACCATACTGACAAAACTGCATCGTGTACAAACTTTTCATGCACGGGGAACGTTATGATGATGACACCATTCAATTACCTTGATATGAATAGCGACAATAATCATCGGAACAGCTACAAAGGGAATGTAGCTGTTGAAGCAGACAGGCTGACGCGGAACTTCGAGGCGTACATTAGTGAGCGGAAAATGTATTCGGGTCATCCGGAAGAAAATGATCCATCCGTTATGTTTAATGCTGCCGGGGTTTGGGGGAATCTGGCTGTGGCAGCGCTGTTCAGCGACGCCCAGAACAAATTATTTGAAAAATGATATACCACACCGCTGTAAAAAAGCGGGGTTGCTGATGATCGTAACCCCGCTTTAAAAACATGATGTGTAAAACTACGTTATACGTATTCGGCTATCGCATCCTTGCTTTCCAGTTCCGTATAGCCCATGAGGAATTCGTCCACTTTACGTGCGCATTCACGGCCTTCAGAAATAGCCCAGACCACCAATGATTGTCCGCGCCGCATATCTCCTGCAACAAATACCTTGTCTGCAGAGGTCTTATAAGCGGTTTCTGAGGCTTTTACGTTACCCCGGGCATCCAATTCCACACCCAGCTGCTGCAACAGCCCCTGATGCTGCGGATGTAAAAAGCCCATCGCCAGCAACGCCAGCCCGCACGGGATCTCACGTTCCGAGCCTGCTACTTCGGTAAACTTCACGGGACGGCCCAATGCATCCGTTTCCCATTCCAGGTCGACCACTTTAGCCGCCCGTACATTCCCGTTTTCATCGCCGATAAATTCTTTTGTACTGATGCTCCAGTAACGATCACAGCCTTCTTCATGGGAAGAAGTATTCTTCAGCAGCATCGGATAGGTTGGCCAGGGCATGGCAACGGTGCGGGATGCCGGTGGCTGTGGCATCAGCTCAAATTGGGTGACCGATTCAGCCCCATGCCTGTTCGAGGTACCTACACAATCAGAACCCGTATCGCCGCCGCCGATCACCAGCACATGCTTGCCGGTAGCCAGTATATCCTCTTCCTGTATCGGGGAATTGCCCACCCGCTTATTCTGCTGCTTCAGGAATTCCATCGCAAAATGTACTCCCTTCAGTTCCCTGCCTGGTATATTCAGGTTACGCGGAATGGTTGAGCCTCCCGCCAGCACCACGGCATCATAGGCATCCAGCTCGGTGACAGGCACATTCACACCCACCTCTGCATTGCATTTAAAAACGACGCCCTCTTCCTCCATGATCTTCAGCCGGCGGTCAATAACCCACTTGTCCAGCTTAAAATCGGGAATACCGTAACGCAGCAATCCTCCCGGTTTATCGTCACGCTCATACACGGTTACATCGTGGCCGGCTTTGGACAGCTGTGCAGCTGCTGCCAGGCCTGCCGGACCGGAACCGACCACGGCTACCCGCTTATCGGTTTTAATCAGGTTGGGCTTTGCCCTGACAAATTCTTTCTGGTAGGCTATTTCGATGATGTGCTTTTCAATTTCTTCAATAGCTACCGGGGAACGGTTGATACCCAGCACACAGGCCGACTCACAGGGAGCAGGACAAATACGTCCTGTAAACTCCGGGAAATTATTTGTGGAGGATAGTATCGTATAAGCCTCTTCCCACTTCCCGTTATACACCGCGTCATTGAACTCGGGGATGACGTTGCCCAGCGGGCAACCGGAATGACAGAAGGGGATCCCGCAATCCATACAACGGGCTGCCTGTTCGTTCAGTTCTTCCGCCCGATAAAGGTGAACAAATTCCTGATAGTTTTTCAACCGCACTTCCGGCTTCTCTTTTGCCGGCAATACTCTTTCGTATTCTTTAAATCCAGTTACTTTTCCCATAACCTCTGTATGCTGATTCGTTTATGCCTCTACTAATTTTGCCTGAAGTACGCGTTTGTACTCTTTCGGGAATACTTTGATGAAACGATCCTTCGTGTCTTTCCAATTACTTAATATATCCGCACCCAATTCACTATTCGTTAAATTGATATGCCGCTTAAGCAACGTAATGATTTGGTTTTCATCACCGGCATCCAACGGATCCAGGTCAACCATCTCCTTATTGCAGTTGTCACGGAATTTGCCGCTTACATCATATACCCAGGCAATTCCTCCGCTCATGCCGGCTGCAAAGTTTCTGCCGGTTTCACCCAGGATCAGGGCCCGCCCACCGGTCATGTATTCGCAACCGTGGTCGCCCACTCCTTCCACCACCGCCGTGGCACCTGAGTTACGGACCGCAAAACGCTCACCGGCCTGCCCGCATACGAACAGGTGACCGGACGTAGCGCCATATAGTGCCACGTTACCGATGATGATGTTCTCATGCGGCACCAGCTTGCTCCCGGCAGCCGGGTAAATAGCCAGCTGCGCTCCCGACAGGCCTTTACCAACATAGTCATTTGCCTCACCTTCCAGCTCAAACGACAACCCCTTCGCAGCGAAAGCGCCAAAACTCTGTCCGGCTGAACCGATGAATTTATAATTAATGGTATTATCAGGTAACCCTTCTGACCCGTATGCTTTGGATACCTCATTGGAAAGCAGCGTACCAATGGTACGATCTGTATTCTTTACCTGAAAGGTGCCGAATACCGGTGTCCGGCTCTCCAGGGCCGTTTTTGCGTGTTTCAGCAATCCCCAATCCAATATCATATCCAGTCCGTGATCCTGTTGTTCTGTCTGGTATAAGCTCTCTCCGGGCTTACCGTGTGCGGCATAAAGCACACCGGACAGGTCCAGCTTGTTCACTTTCCAGTGGCTGATATCTTCCCGCATTTTGAGGAACTGCGCCCTGCCCACCATCTCATTAATGGTACGGAAGCCCAGTTCGGCCATCACCTCACGCAGTTCTTCTGCCAGGAAACGGAACAGATTAACCACATGCTCCGGCTTTCCGGTAAACAACTTCCGCAATTCGGGATCTTGTGTGGCAACACCTACCGGACAGGTATTCAGGTGGCATTTCCGCATCATGATACAGCCGCCGGCCACTAAGGCTGCGGTAGCAACACCCCACTCCTCTGCTCCGAGCAAGGCCGCCACGGCCAGGTCCCTGCCGGTTTTCATCTGCCCGTCGGCCTGTACAACAACACGGCTGCGCAGCCCGTTCTTCACTAATGTCTGGTGGGTCTCTGCAAGCCCCAGTTCCCAGGGCAACCCGGCGTGCTTGATGGAGCTGATGGGAGAAGCCCCTGTTCCGCCATCGTATCCCGCAATAAGGACCACATCCGCATGGGCTTTGGTCACGCCGGCAGCGATGGTACCGACACCGGCCTTTGACACCAGCTTCACATTGATCCGGGCCTGGCGGTTAGCATTTTTCAGGTCAAATATCAGCTGTGCCAGATCCTCAATCGAGTAG
>CAZJKM010000086.1:6442-11870 GCA_964546645.1 uncultured Sphingobacteriaceae bacterium | reverse complement strand
TATGAGGTATTATAATAAACCTGTAGGGTGCCTGTTCTGCCTGTTATTGCTGATGGCACTTCCCTCTTTGGTCGTATTGGCGCAGCAGGCTTCCGGAGCCCGGCAACAGCTTGTTCCCCAACAAAAGCCGATACCAACAACACGTTCGGATTCCATCTCGTACGCATTCGGCGTGAGCGTAGCGCAGGATCTGAAGCAACGCGGTCTGGAACAGCTCAGCCCTGAATCGGTGGCACACGCCATCCGTGATGTATACACGAACAATACGCAGCTGACAGATGATCAGCTGCGGGAACTGATTACGGCTTCCCTGACGGAAGCGATGGAGAAACGGAACCAGGCGCTGGTGCAGAAGGCGCATGATTTTATGGAAGAGCATAAAAAGAAAGCGGGTGTGCTGACTACTGCAAGCGGCCTTCTGTATGAAGTCCTGAAAAGCGGCGAAGGAGATAAGCCGGCTTTAGATGATACGGTGAAAGTACATTATAAAGGTCTGTTGGCTGACGGTAAGCAGTTTGACAGCTCTTATGATCGCGGGCAACCCATGACATTCCAACTGATGGAGGTCATTGAGGGTTGGGCGGAAGGGCTGCAACTCATGTCTCCCGGTGCGCACTACCGTTTGTATATTCCTTACCAGCTGGGATATGGAGAGCGGGGAACTGGACCGGACATCCCGCCGTACAGCCCGTTGATTTTTGAAGTGGAACTCCTTTCGGTAAGCAAGGCTCCGGGACAAAAAACTTCCACCGGTACGAATTAGATCTTTATGCAGACCATACGGTTAGGCAGGTCAGATTTACAGGTAAGCCGACTGGCATTCGGATGTATGTCCCTGGGTGACAACCGGGATTTGCACCATCAATTGCTTTGCCAGGCAGCCGACAACGGTATTAATTTTTTTGATACCGCTGACCTGTATGACAAGGGGATGAATGAATTGCAGGTAGGTACGGCCCTGAAAAGTATCCGGAAGAAAATTATACTTGCCACGAAAGTTGGCAATCAATGGCGGTCGGATGGAACCGGGTGGGACTGGAACCCCCGAAAAGCCTATATCCTGAAGGCGGCAGAGCAAAGCCTGAAACGGCTGAAAACTGATTACATTGACCTCTACCAGCTTCACGGCGGGACGATTGATGATCCTATTGATGAGACGATCGAGGCATTTGAGCTATTGAAGCAACAAGGAAAGATCCGGTGGTATGGTATTTCATCCATCCGGCCGAATGTGATTCGTGAGTATATCAAACGCTCTGGCATCGTCAGCGTGATGATGCAATATAGTTTGCTGGATCGACGGCCTGAAGAAGAGTTACTGGAATTGCTGCATAAAGAGGGGATAGCGGTGCTGGCAAGAGGTGCATTAGCCCAAGGGCTGCTGATTGGCAAGCCGGCAACACCCTATCTTCAGTTTACAGACAGTGAAGTGGCTCGGGCGGCGAGGCATGTGGATAAGGTAGCGGAGCAACTGGAGACCAACCCGCTTTCAGTAGCTTTGCAATACGTGCTTCAGCAGCCGGCAGTAGCGTCTGCGGTGATAGGTATCCGCACACATGAGCAACTGGATGAGTTGATTGCTTTTACCCGGCATAGCGTGTCATTGCCAAAGGAGGTATTATTGAAGTTGCAAGGAACCGTACGGGGATTTTATTATCAGGATCATCGTTAAACCGGAGTTTTGTTTAAAAGGAATAATGATATCGTATAGTAAGATGGATAAAATGAAGTTAGTTGCAAAAACGTGCGGGCTGTTGGCAGCACTGTTTTTCCTGAGCCTGGCAGTTGTTTACGGGCAGGCCCGTCCTGAAGAGAAGCTGGGCTGGAAGTTGGGAACCCAAACGTATACATTCAGAAACTTTACCTTCTTTGAAGCTCTTGATAAAGCGGTGAGCTGTGGTGTGCGTTATGTGGAGGCTTACCCCGGACAAACACTTGGTGGTGGATTTGAGGGGAAAATGGATTACAGGATGGATGCCGCCAAACGAAAAGCTATTCTGAAAAAAGTAAAGGAGAAAGGGATCAGGATACAGGCTTTTGGTGTGATCTCTGTTTCCGGTGAGCAGGAGTGGGAGCAGTTATTCTCCTTTGCCAGGGCAATGGGGATACAGAATATCAATACGGAATCAAAAGGAGAGAATCTGGAAATCATTGGCCGGCTGGCGAATAAGTATAAGATACAGGTGTCTTTTCACAACCATCCAAAACCATCCCCTTACTGGGATCCGGAAACGGTATTGGCTGCTATTAAAACAGCCAACAGTAAGTACGTGGGTGCGTGTCCGGATGTCGGACACTGGGTACGCTCCGGTCTGGATCCGGTAGCATGCCTTAGAAAACTGGAAGGCCATATCCAGCACCTGCATTTCAAAGACCTGAATGTGGCAGGTGAACGCAAAGCGTATGATGTACATTGGGGTACAGGAGTGGTCGGTGTGAAAGAAATATTGCAGGAATTGAAGCGCCAGCAATTCAGAGGGATGTTTTCTGCTGAATACGAGCACAACTGGGACAATAATGTGCCGGACGTAACGGCCAGCATCAAAAACTTCAGGGAACTTGTCGGTCAGCTCCGGTAGTTATTGCTTTTGGATAATTTCAAAATCCTCACCCCGGGGGATTCGGGTGTACAGTTCCTTCCACGCTTCCGGAATCCGTGCCAATTTCCGTTTCTGTGTGTCTATCCACGCTCCATCCACTGTGATCACTGCTGATCGGGTGTCGTCAGAACGGTAAATCTCATGGCGGAAAGAGAACCTTGAATAGTCCTCCGTTGTTCTGGCAAGGACCACCGTTACCCGTACATAATCATCGAGGCGTATCTCACGCAGATATATAAGCTCTTCCCGGAATAATACCGGTCCCAGATGATGCCTGGAAAATTCGCTGAATGTAAGCCCGATCCTGTTCAGCAGGTTCAGCCTGGCCTGCGCTGCCATATCCGCATAAGCGGAGTGCCGCAAATGGTTATTGGCGTCCACCTGCGCCCACATCACCTGACCTTCGTAGTATATATTTTCCATTGTCATGTAATTATGAATGATGAGTGATGAGTTATAATAAGGACAACTATCATTCATCACTCATCATTCATCACTCATTATAACGGTTCCCGTAGTCATCCGAAAAATTCCCGTTGCCATACCAGTGCTTTTCGTCCGGCAGATACAGTAGTTTGTTAGTTAAGCCCGCGTTTTTTCAGTAAAGCATCAATTTTCGGGTCTGCTCCCCTGAATTGCCGGTATTGTTCGGCCGGGTCACCCGTTCCGCCGCGTTCCAGAATATGTTTCCGGAAAGCGGCTGCCTTCTCCTGGTTAAACAGGCTGGTTTCCTTAAAGGCGGCGAACGCATCGGTATCCAGTACGCCTGACCAGATGTAGCTGTAATAGCCTGCGGAATAACCGCTTGCGAAAATATGCTGGAAATAGGTGCTCCGGTAACGGGGGATGATCCCGTCAATCAGGCCGATGCGTTGCATTGATTCTTTCTCAAACGCATTGATGTCATTGCCAAGTTCTTCCATGCGTGTGTGGTAGTCCATGTCCAACAACGATGCGGCCAGGTACTCCGTGGTGGCAAATCCCTGATCAAATGTCCCCGTATTCTGTAGTTTTGTGATCAGTTCATCCGGAATGGTTTCGCCGGTTTTATAATGCTTGGCATATAGTTTCAGTACTTCCGGATCGGCGGCCCAGTTTTCCATCACCTGTGAAGGTAGTTCCACAAAATCGCGCGAAACCGCTGTTCCGGCGAGGCTTTCGTAGGTTACGTTTGACAGCAGGCCGTGCAGTGCATGCCCGAACTCATGGAAAAAGGTCGTGTTCTCGTCAAAGGTGAGGAGGGCGGGGTCGTCACCAACCGGTTTGGAGAAATTGCAGACGATGGAAATCACCGGTGCGACGCGTTTGCCATTATCCATGTACTGCCGGCGGTAGGAAGTCATCCAGGCGCCGCCGCGCTTGGAGGCGCGCGGGAAGAAATCCATATAAATCAGTCCAAGTGAGGAGCCGTCCGTATCAAATGCTTCGTAAGCCACTACTTCGGGATGGTATTTCGGAATGTTGGTTACCTCTTTGAAGGTAATACCGTACAGTTTGTTGGTTACCAGGAAAATGCCCTCCCTTACGTTGTCCAGGCTGAAATACGGTTTCAGCTCCTGCTCATCCAGATTGTAACGCTTTTTCCGGATCCTGTCGGTATAATACCGCCAGTCGTACGGCTCGATCTTTACGCCGGTACCTGTCTCAGCCGCTTCCTGCCGTAGGTCGGCGGCTTCCTGTTTTGCTTTGCGTAATGCCGGTTCCCACAACTGGTTCAGCAGTTTGTATACGTTGTCCGGGTTTTTGGCCATTGACTCTTCCAGTACATAATGTGCATGGGTAGGATATCCTAATAGGTTCGCCCGTTCTCTGCGCAGGTTCACCATCTTCCGGACGATTTCCTTATTATCGAACTCATTGCCATTATTACTGCGCATCATATAGGCTTCCCATATCCGTTTCCGGAGGTTACGGTTATCCGCGTATTGCAAAAACGGCATGATACTGGCATTTTGCAGTTTAAAGATCCATTTGCCCTCTTTTCCGGCGGCGGTAGCCTCGTTGGCAGCGGTCGTAATCAGCTCCTGGGGCAGTCCGCTCAAATCATTCCGGTCTTCAATGACCAGTTCCCAGTTATTGGTTTCAGCCAGCAGGTTCTGGCCGAACTGAAGCGTCAGCACAGAAAGTTCTGCATTTATTTTACGCAGCTTATCCTGATCTGTGTCGCTTAAGTTGGCACCGCTGCGCACAAAAGCCTTATATCGTTTTTCCAGCAATTTCAGTTGCTCAGGATTGAGTCCGGCCTGTTCACGGTTGTCCCACACTTTTTTCACCCGCTCAAACAGCGGTTTGTTCAGATTAATATTATCATTGTGTTCCGATAAAAGCGGTGCCATATCCTTTGCGATCTGCTGCAATGTATCGTTGGTATGGGTGCCGTTCAGGTTTCCGAAAACGGTTTGTACACGGTTTAGCAGTTTTCCGGATTTTTCCAGTGCCAGTACGGTGTTTTCAAAAGCCGGGTCTCCGGCAATGGCAGCGATTGAATCGATTTCCTGCTGGTGCTGCCGGATACCTTCTTTAAGGGCAGGTTCAAAATGTGCGATCTGTATTTCATTAAAGGGCGGCACACCGTAGGGGGTGGTATACTCCTGGTAAAAAGGGTTTTCGCCGATACTTTTGTAGGTTTTTGCTGTATCGCAGGCCCAGAAAGCCGGCAGGATAAACCATAGTGCTATCCGTTTGGTTTTGTTTGTCATATTCAGGAAAGTTAACAAATACGGAGCAAACCTACTATAAAAATGCTGCTTTCAGGAACTTTGTAATAAAGAAGTTATGGGATAGCAGCGCCGGTATCCTGCTACGACGCAACGGCCCGTGGTAACATA
>CAZJKM010000086.1:0-6342 GCA_964546645.1 uncultured Sphingobacteriaceae bacterium | reverse complement strand
TGCCAGTTACTATTCGCAGAACGGATCAGCCGTTCTTTCTGCATACGTGTATAGGTTCTGACCTGAGTAAACCGCTGCTGTGCCTGTTCATCTGAATTAAATTCCTCAAAATAGACGAGTCGGGATATTCTGGCTGCTGTATCAAACAGCAGGTTTGCTTCAACCCGGTAAAAATCAACTGTTTTCCTTAAATCGGTCGTTATCCCGATATGGAGATGCTGCCGTCTGCAATCTGTCAGAATGTATATAAATCTGCTCATGTTAATAAATAATTAACTAATATATTTTGTTAGAACAAGAATAGTTGCTAACTTTATTGGCACAATTATACTAATAATATTAGTTGTTGCAAATAAAATTTAAAAAAATGTCAAACTTCGCATCAAATCTTAAGTATCTGCGTAAAAAGAAGAAGCGGCTGACCCAGCAGCAGTTTGCGGATATCATGGAAATCAAACGGTCTTCTGTGGGGGCTTATGAAGAAAGCCGGGCAGAGCCTAACTACGAATTGCTGAAAAAAATGGCGGCTTTTTTTGAGGTCACCATGGATGAACTGGCTCATGACCGGATCGATGACAAGTGGAAGCCTGTGCCGAAAAGCAATGCATCCAACGTGCGTGTACTCAGCATTACGGTTGATGGCGACGACCGGGAGAATATCGAACTGGTTCCGGTAAAGGCAAGTGCGGGGTACCTGAATGGGTATGCGGATCCTGAGTATGTGGCCGAGCTGCCCAAATTCAGTCTGCCTATGTTCCGGCAGGGTACCTACCGTGCGTTTGAGCTGAAAGGAGATTCCATGTTGCCGTTAGAACCAGGTACGGTGGTGATCGGTGAATATGTGGAGAACTGGAATGATGTGAAGCCGGGACAGACCTATGTAGTGATTTCAAAATCTGACGGCATCGTATATAAACGCATAGCACATAAATATAAGGAGGAAAAAGGTTTAAAACTGCTTTCTGACAATAAGAATTACGACCCCTACTGGGTAGCGTCGGAAGATGTGCTGGAGCTATGGAAGGCAAAAGGATACATCAGTATGGTGCTGCCGGATCCGGCACCGGAACCTACGCTGGAAAATCTGACTTCCCTGGTAACGCAGATGCAGAAGAAAATCGACGGGATAAAGAACTAACCATCCACCGGGACTTCATGGGTGTTGATACCATACGCTCATGAAGTTTCATACGTGTAAAAACCTGCACCTGTTTTGATGCCCAGTTTTCCGGCTCTTACCATATTCACGAGAAGAGGACAGGGAGCATATTTAGGATTGCCGAACCCTTCATATAATACATTCAGAATGGACAGACATACGTCCAGCCCGATGAAATCCGCCAGCTTTAACGGGCCCATGGGGTGAGCCATACCCAGTTGCATCACCTCATCGATGGCTTCAGCAGTGGCTACCCCTTCAAACAGGGTATAAATCGCCTCGTTGATCATAGGCATCAGGATCCGGTTGGAGACAAACCCAGGGTAGTCCTGGACTTCCACCGGTGTTTTATTCAGCCTTCGTGCCAGCTCCATGACCCGGATAGTGGTTTGTTCGTCTGTGGCATATCCCCGGATCACTTCTACCAATTTCATGACCGGAACAGGATTCATGAAATGCATGCCGATCACCTGGCCGGGACGATTGGTTGCGGCGGCTAACCTTGTAATGGAAATGGAGGAGGTATTGGAAGCGAGCAGAGCGTCAGGTTTACACCATGTACCCAGTTCTTTGAACAGCTGTAGCTTGACGGCAGCATCCTCTGCAACGGCCTCAACGACCAGGTCTGCATCGCTCACCCCGCTTCTGATATCCGTATAGGTGCTGATGCGGTTTAAGGTCTCTATCTTTGTTGCCTCATCAATGACTTCCTTTTTCAGCTGCCGGTCCAGGTTCTTTTCAATGGATGCCAGCGCTTTTTCAATAGCCCGGGCCTGGATATCAATAAGGGCGACGGTATACCCATACTGGGCGAACGTATGCGCGATGCCGTTACCCATGGTTCCCGCACCTATAACTGCAATTTGTTGCATGGTGTGCTGTGATTGGTTGTGGCAAATATACTAAAAAAGCCCGTCGCGGTATGACGGGCCTTCTGTTTAACCTAAAGCAGGTTCAGGCTGGGGGGTGATAAAGAATGATCGTTTAATTAGCATGACCATCTGCAGGAGCTGGCTTTTGGAATGAACCTTTTCCGCGTTCGCCTCTATGCGGGCCGGGTTTTCCGTACTTGCCCGCAAATTTGCCTTTACGCTCTTCTTTCATAGCGGTATAGGCTTTTTGTTGCTCGGGTGTCAGCAGCTCCATAAACTTCGTTTCATCTGCTTGCCGTTCTTCACGCAGGCCCTTCATAGCCGTCATATTTTCTTTATGCCGGGCTTCAAACCGGCGGCTGCGTTCCAGATTCAGGGCATATACCTGCTCTTTTTGTGTGGCCGACAAATTCAGGTTCTCTGCCAGCCGGTCTGTGTGGAGCTGTGCGATCTCTTCTGCGGTTTTGGGCTTCCGTTCCCGTTTTTCCTGGGCAATGCCTGTCGCTGCTATTGTCAGTAACAAGGCGGCTGATAATAATAACTTTCTCATGATACGTTCCTTTCTCTGTTGATTAAAACAATTTGTGTTCGTTACAGGAATAGAGTGCCGGAGGCAGGAAATAGTTTAATCCAGGAGGGTGTTAAAAAATGTTAAAGATGAGGTAATCAGGATTGTGTTAGATTTTAAATAGAGTATAGATAGTTGATTTTCAGATTATCTATGGTGGATAATTTACTGGTTACTTTATTGTTGTCCGATTGCCTGACAGCTACATTCATCGTACAGCTGTTGTCAAATTGCTGGGCTTTGATGGTCAGCTCATGCTCTTTTATGATGCGCATCACCTCGTTCATCTGTACATAACTGAAATGTATACAATATATATCTTCCAGGTGTTTTTCGATGATAGGGGCTCTGGACAAAGCATCCTGCGTCGCGCTTTTATACGCATTGATCAGGCCTGGAATCCCCAGCAGGGTACCTCCGAAGTAGCGAACCACAACGACAATGATATTGGTGACATCGAAGGAAAGCAGGGTGTTCAGGATGGGCCTTCCGGCAGTTCCGGAAGGCTCCCCGTCGTCATTCAGCCTGAAAACAGAACGGTCGGTCGTAAGGCGCAGTGCCCAGCAGTGGTGCCGTGCTTTGGGATGCGCTGCTTTGATTTCTGTAACGGCCACGCGGGCTTCGTCTTCCTGCTGTACCGGACGCGCATAGGCAATAAACTTGCTGCCTTTGTCCCTGAAAATGCCTTCGGAGGGCATACTGATCGTTTTGTAGGTGTCGTCAAACAGGTTCATAGAAAGGCAATAATGATCACAGCAATGACAGCTAATACCAGGCCTGCTTTGTTCACTGCGGAGAGTTTTTCGCCAAATAAGGCCACACCAACCAGTGTGCCCAACAGGATAACGCCGATGTTCATGGCGGAAAAAACCAGGGATGGGTTGTCCGGAAGTATGCGGTGAGCCCGCATATAGAACAGGATATTGCCGAAATTAAAGGCCCCCAGCGCAACTCCCCAACATACTCCTGAAACTGAAAAACGCTGCTTCTTTATCAGCAGCAAGTAAGCAAGGAGGACGAAAGATACGGCGGCTGCGGTTATAAAAATAATGAACACCGACACGGTGTAATCGGTAGCTCGGTGTTGGGCCACCTGTTTGAACAGAATGTCGATGGATCCCATACCCGAGAACACCAGCAGGGGATATATCCATTTATTACGGCTGCCCGCGCGTCTGCTTTTTCCGTTTTTCCAATTAATAGAGCAAATCACGGCCAGGAGGCCGAGCGTAACACCTATCAGTTTTGTGGCCTGTGGTGTCTCCTTAAAAAGGAGGAAGGCAGCGGCTAATGGAACAATCAGGGATATGCGCTGTGCGATCTCTGTACGTACGATGCCCGTATAATGAATAGATGCTGCTATGGCCAGGAAAATCGCGGGTAACAGAAAACCAAGGGCTATATAATTCCCGATCGGTGCGGTGGCAGGGGAGAAGCCCGTCAGATCGGGACGTAAAAAGAGCCAGGAAAGCAGGATGGCCGCCGGATAGTTCCAGATGACCATCTGGGTGGTATTAACGGAATAGCGACGGCCCAGTTTCAGTATAACAGAGACGGTCACGCTGCATAATACGCTGATCAGTACATATCCCATATTACTTAAAGTATATTGTCAGTTTGTCAATGCCAATATTTTGAGTTACAGATGTATTTTCTTTTAAGTTAATGGTGGATAAGCCACCCCCCCAGCGCTGAGGCGAGGTAAAAACACGTGCTTCGTCCCACAAGCCGGCGGTGATGAATGCCGACAGCGTGGCAGCACCTCCTTCCACAATCAGCGATTGGATGTCCATCAGGTAAAGCTGGTAAACAAGCTGCTGGGGCAGGTAACGGTCAAAATTTTCCAGGGCTATGTATTTCAGGTTTTCCTGCCAGTCCGTTTTATAGGCATTAAATACGAGCGTGTCTGTGCGGCGGTCAAAAAGGTGCAGGGACGGCGGGAGTTCAAGGTTGCGATCAATGACAACGCGTTTGGGGTTCCTGCCGCTCCAATAGCGGACATTCAGTTGCGGATTATCGGCCCGGGCCGTGTTTTTTCCAACCAGCACGGCGTCTTCTTCACTACGCCACCGATGTACCAGTTGACGGGCCTGCACACCACTGATCCACTGTTGAGAGCCATCGGCAGGCGCGAAATAACCGTCGGCCGTTTGGGCCCATTTGAGAATGATATAAGGGCGCTTTTCAGCGATCCGGGTGAAAAACCGGCGGTTGAGGTGCAACGCTTTGTCCTGCAACACACCTTCGATCACGGAGATACCCGCTTCCTGCAGGCGGGCGATACCCCGTCCGTTCACCGCCTCAAACGGATCCCGGCAGGCAACTACCACGTATTTCAGCTGGTATTGTGAGATCAGGTCCGCACAAGGCGGGGTTTTTCCATAGTGGGAACAGGGTTCGAGATTGACATATAAGGTGGATTCCTTCAGGAGGGCCTCGCCATTATCGTAACGTTCCAATACCTGCCGGATGGCGAGGGCCTCGGCATGCGGGCCTCCGAAACGTTCATGCCACGCTTCCGCGACGATCAGTCCCCGACAGACAATAACAGCACCTACCAGCGGATTGGGGCTGACGGATCCTGTTCCCAGGGCTGCCAGTTGCAGGCAGCGCTCCATATACGGTTCGTGTTCAAGCATCCCTGCAAAGATAAAGATAGTTTTTACTTTGGTATCGTTGTTGTAAGTTTGCCGTATTTCAGCATTTCAGCGCGCATGAACAATACGATACGCTTTTTTGAATCACAGTATGTGGCCGGGCTTTATGGCCTGTACGATGCCCATGAGGCAAAAAGCCTTTTGTTTTACATCGTTTCAGAACTGATGGGTTACCGGTTATCGGATTATGATCATAGGAAGGATCAGCCATTGAGCCAACTGACACAGGGCCGTTTATACGAAGTACTCAGCGAACTGGAAAAGAGACGGCCGCTTCAGTACATTCTGGGCCATGCCTGGTTTATGGGTAACCGTTTTCGGGTAAATGAATCGGTGCTTATACCCCGGCCGGAAACAGAGGAGCTTGCCGACCGGGTGATCAGGGACCTTCGCGGGAGTACCCGGAAGGCGCACGTGCTTGATATAGGGACCGGCAGTGGCTGTATTGCGATTATGATTAAAAAGAAGGTACCGGAATGCACGGTTTCCGCGCTTGATATTTCAGCAGATGCACTGGCAGTGGCCCGGCGTAATGCATCCGATTTGTCTGCGGATATAGTCTTTTTTCAGGCGGATATACGATGTTGGCAGGAGATTCTTACCGTTGCCGGGCTGTTTGATGTCATCGTGAGTAACCCACCTTATGTCATGCTGTCTGAGAAAGAACAGATGCATTCCAATGTGCTGGAGCACGAGCCGCACCTGGCATTATTTGTTCCGGAAGAGGATCCGCTGCTTTATTACCGGCATATTGCTGCTGCGGCCAGTGCTTGTCTGCGTCCGGGTGGTCGCCTGTATACGGAGATTAATCGTGTTTTCGGGAATGAAGTATGCGATGTATTTCGGCAGTGCGGTTTAACGCAGACAGCGCTTTTGCAGGACATGCAGGGGGCAGACCGAATTGTTTCCGCAGTGAAACCGTTGTAGCAAAGTTGTTTGTAATATATTTTAAATTAATGTTTGCACCTAATAACTGATAATTCTATCTTTGCACCACTTTCCGGAAAAGATGGGGAGTAGTTCTTAAAAACGATGATTCCGTAGCTCAGCTGGTAGAGCAATACACTTTTAATGTATGGGTCCTGG
>CAZJKM010000085.1:9861-11895 GCA_964546645.1 uncultured Sphingobacteriaceae bacterium | reverse complement strand
TATATTGACCCGAATGCACTGGAGATTGTTAACACGAGGCCCGAATTGTATCAAAAAGTGGAAATCAAGCCGTTAGTGTACGAATCTTTAGACACCGGTGACAGCCTGCTCACCGCTGATGCCCCGCTGCCGGGCGCATTGGCCGACTACAAAATTTATTTCAGTGCGGATAAAAATTTTCTGAAAGAAGAGATAAGCCGCCGGTTTTTGCCTGTTGCGGCTGCTGTGGCGGGGGTATACAGCTTTCTGCTGCTGATTGCTTACCTGATCTACCGGAATCTGAACATCAATCGACGGATGTTTAAGCTGCAGTATGATTTTATCAATAACCTGACACATGAATTTAAGACGCCGGTAAGTGTCATAAAAATTGCCGGGAATAATATTCAGCATGCTAAGGAGCTGACAGACAAGGAGCGTATGCATTATGGAAGGATACTGGATGAGGAGGCGGACAAACTGAATAATCTGATGAATACGCTGCTGTCATTTACGCAGATTGAGAATAAAGCGATAAAAATCAACGAAGAATACATTGATTTGCATGAATTTTGCCGTAAGATTGTGGAGGCATATCTGCTGAAGTATCCTGATTTTGATCTGGGTTACCGGATAGAAAAGGAGGCAGGCAGTTTTACCACCGATCCGGTATTGCTGGGCAGCGTGTTTCAGAACCTGATTGATAATGCCTATAAATATTCGGATCCGGGAAGTAAATTTCTGAGAATCCATATCTCAAAGCGGCGGAAATGGATTGTAATGCGCTTTTCAGACAAAGGAATCGGTATACCTAAAAAGGAACTGGAGAATGTATTTAAGAAGTTTTACCGCATACAAAGTCAATATAACCAGCAAGGCAGTGTGGGGCTTGGATTGGCTTTCTGTAAAGAACTGGTCAACTTTTTGCATGGGGATATTCAGGTGGAAAGTGTGGTTGGCGAAGGTTCCGTTTTTACCATTACCCTTCCACATGAAGATTAAACAGGACCCTATATAAGTACGGATCTATATGAGTGATAATAAGAATATAAAAATTGCGGTTATTGAAGATGATGAAAACCTGCGTTTTCTGGTTGTACACCGGCTTGAATCGGAGCATTATACCGTAGTGGAGGCATCAAATGGTGATGATGCGGAACAACTCATTCTGAATGAAAAGCCTGATATTGTGTTGCTGGACTGGATGCTGCCGGGGAAACAGGGCTCTGAGGTTTGCTCCACCGTGCGCGAAGCGGGCTTTAATAACCTTGTTATTATGATGACCGCTAAGTCCCAGGATGTCGATAAAATTGATGCTTATAGTTTTGGGGTGTCCGACTATATAACTAAACCATTCAATATGGATGTGCTGGTGGCGATGATCGATAATAAGGTGAAATTCTTCATCAATAACAGCAGCGACCTGCACCGCTTCGGGGATACGGAACATCACCCTAATACGCACTCGCTGTACCGCAACGGGAAAAAAATCGAGCTGACTATCCTTGAAAACCGTATTTTGCTTTATTTCCTGCAACATATGAACCGGGTGATCAGCAGGGATGAACTGATGCAGGTCGTATGGGGATACAGCTCCAATGTAAATACACGAACACTGGATATGCACATTGTGCGGCTGCGTAAGAAGATCGAGCAGAATCCGGATAAACCTTCTTATCTGCAAACCGTTCGTGGCATGGGATATAAATTTGTTTCCGAAAACCAATAGCCGGAAAAAGCGGTAGCAGTTTGCTTTTGTAAAAGAGATTTTTTACCTTCGTACGAAAGAGGCAAGGCCACGTTACGATAAGTGTGATGTGGTCTTGCTTCTTTTTTGTACCTTAATGACAATAAAACACAATTTATGGCAGAAGTAACGTATTACAGCAGAGAAGGACTGGAAAAGCTGAAGGAGGAATTGCAGTCTCTGAAAACAGAAGGAAGGGCCAGGATAGCCAAAGCGATCGCAGAAGCCCGTGACAAGGGCGATTTGTCAGAGAATGCGGAATATGATGCCGCCAAGGATGCGCAGGGATTGCATGAGGCCAGGATTGC
>CAZJKM010000085.1:0-9761 GCA_964546645.1 uncultured Sphingobacteriaceae bacterium | reverse complement strand
CCGGACAGTTTCTGCACCATCGTATAACAGGGATTTAATGTTAAATCAAAGCAGATGTCAACCATTTTTTCAAAGATCGTATCAGGTGAGATTCCTGCCCATAAAGTAGCTGAAAGCAATGATTTCCTTGCCTTTTTGGACATCGCTCCGCTGGCAAGAGGTCACGTGCTGGTCATACCCAAGAAAGAGACCGATTATATTTTTGATATGACCGACGCCGATTACGTAGGGCTGTGGGTATTTGCCAGGATCGTGGCGCAGGGTATTAAGCAGGTATTTCCCTGTGAAAAAGTAGGCGTAGCGGTGGTAGGCCTGGAAGTGGCGCATGCACATATTCACCTTATTCCTATAAACGGAGTAGCTGATATTAATTTCAGCCGTCCCAAACTGACCCTTACACCGGATGAGCTGGCTTCGGATGCCCTGAAGATACGGGAAGCATTGGCGAATATCACCTCCGCTGGCAACTGATCACTTCAGCCGGTCGGCGTTGGCTTTGGCAAAACTTTCCCATCCCGAGTAAGTTTTTCCTGCATGGTTAGCCGTGCTTTGCTGGAAAGCGTGGCATACCGCTACAGCCAGCCCGTCCGTAGCATCCAGAAACTGCGGACTTTCTTTAAACCCCAGCAGGGTTTTGAGCATAGCTGCTACCTGTTCTTTGGATGCATTTCCGTTGCCGGTGACCGACTGTTTAATTTTTCTGGGGGCGTATTCCATGATCGGTATGTCCCGCGTGAGCGCTGCGGCCATTGCCACGCCCTGTGCGCGTCCCAGCTTTAACATTACCTGGATGTTCTTGCCGTAAAATGGGGCCTCCAATGCCATGCTGTCAGGATGATACTCGTCTATCAGCGCCAGTGTTTTGCGGAAGATGCGCTGCAGTTTAAGTCCGTGATCCTGCAGGTGGCCCAGTTTCACGACGCCCAGTGTCATCAGAGTCAGCTGACTGCCGGTTTTTTTGACCAGTCCGTAGCCCATTACCACCGTTCCGGGGTCGATACCCAGAATGATCCGCTCGCTTTTTTGCCCGGCTGCCTGCATGGTGCAATATTAATGATTTTATCCCGTATCAGACTGGTCTGAATATACTATATTTGTCTGATGCACCCCCACACGCCCCCCCTTAAAATACTGAAGGCTTCCGCCGGATCAGGGAAGACATTCAGCCTTACTGTGCACTATTTGCTGTTATTACTTTCAGGAGAATATACATACCGTGAAATGCTGGCCGTTACCTTTACCAACAAAGCAACTGCCGAAATGAAGAGTCGTATCATGGAAGTGCTGGAAGGGTTGGCACGGGGTATCCGGCCGGAAGGGCATGATACGGCGGCGGCTTACCGGAAAGTTATCCTGGAACACTTTGCTGAATGGGATGACGGCCTGCTGCAGCTGCGGGCATCGGCAGCTTACCGGCGTATACTGCATGACTACGGCCGGTTTTCGGTAACCACCATTGATGGTTTTGTGCAAAAAGTGATTCGCGGGTTTACCTTTGAATTGGGCATCGATGCGGGTTATAAGCTGGAAATGAACCTACGAAAGGTGAAAAACGACCTGGTAATACGGCTTAACCGGTTATTGGATGAGCGCCCGGATCTGTTGCAATGGATCATGGATTATGCCCAGGCCTGTATTGACAGGGATGATAACTGGAATTACCGCTACACGCTGTCAGAGCTGGCCGGTGAATTGTTTCGTGAACACTTCCAGGATTTTGATCAGGCGGTTGCAGCCATTCCGGGTGAAGAGCTTTTTGTAAGCCTCGACCGCTATACCAAAGAGACCATCCGTCGCTTTGACACGGAGTTCCGCCAGATGCTGAGCAGTGGCGCAGAGATGGTTGTGCGGTTGGGTGTAACGGCAGCAGACCTGAACAGAAAATCACAAAACTACCTTGGTAAATTGACGGCCCTGGCAGATTACGATCCCGGCGAAGCCATCGGAAAGCTGGATAAATATATCCATGCGCCGGAGAAGAGGCAGAAGGGCGGCCCTATGGGGACGGTGGCCGCGCTGTATGCGGAACTGAACCCTTTGCTGGAACGGTTGAGGGGATATTACCTGGACAACGGCCGGAACTATTATATGGCTCGTGCTGTTCACGATAACCTGTACTATCTGCGGCTGATGAAGGAAATGAGCAGCCTGCTGGCCGGGTGGAGGAAAGACAATGGTGCCCAGTTAATCAGTGATGCCCAGATCCTGCTGAACCGCATCGGCATGGATGATGCCGGGGATCCGACATTTATATGGGAAAAGACCGGACAGCGGTACCGGCATTTCCTGTTTGACGAATTTCAGGATACTTCGCGTAAACAGTGGGACAATTTCCGGCCATTGCTGGTCAATGCGTTGGCAGCAGCCGGAGGAAGACAGACCGAACACCTGATGGTAGGTGACGTGAAACAAAGTATTTACCGGTGGCGGAACGGCGACTGGCGGATTTTGCTGGACAAGGCCGAACAGGAACTGGCGGCTTCTTTCCACCTCCGGGAAACCAGTCATCTCATTGCCCATGAAACCCTGGAAGTAAATTTCCGTAGCCGTGCCACCATTGTCACATTTAACAACCTGCTGTTCAGGTATGCACCTGTGTGGGTACAACATCATATCAACAAACGGGTGGAAGACGGATTGAACGCTGACCTGTACCAAGCCTGGTGGCGGGAGGCGGGCAACCACGACACCGTTAGCCGGGCTTATGACGGCAGCGGGCAGCGGCTGCCTGAAGGTGGCCGGCCCGGCGGGACGGTGGACGTTTATTTTTTACCCGTTGAAAGTAACCAGCACCGGGCAACGGCGATCGCAGAAGCCGCACTCGTGCAACTATATGACACGCTGACCAATTGGATCAGCGAGGGGCGCTACCAGCCGGGGCAAGTGGGAATATTGGTGCGTACCAACGCCGAGGCACGTGCTGTTATGCAATACCTGCTTGGAAAACAGGTGAGCTTTGAAGTGATTTCTGCTGATGCCTTATTGGTGGGAAACCATACGGCGGTGCGCCTGCTGGTAAGTACCCTATATGCAATAACCGCCCAGACACAGGCACAGGGATACTACCTGGCGCTTTCTGCCTATCTCTACCAGCAGATAGCCGGCGGCGAAGGGTTGTCCCCGGATGCATGGATGCAGGCCGGCAGCGGTGACGCCGGATTGCTTCGGGGTGTCTTGCCCGACGAATTGCTGGATAACCGGCTGGGTTGGCAACAGGTGCCACTGGCGGAACTTATAGAAATACTGATCCGGATATTCTGCCTGGATCGCCAGGAAACAGCCCTCCCCTACCTGTTTGTCTTCCGGGATCAGGTAGCCTCCTTCACAGCGGCTGGCGAAAAAGGTATACAGGCCTTCCTTACTTATTGGGAGGAAGAGGGACACGAAGCGTCCCTTCCTGCCGGAGCGACACATAATGCCGTTGAAGTGATCACCATCCACAAATCAAAAGGGTTGGCCTACGACGTGGTGATGGTGCCTTTTTGTAGTTGGGAACTGGATGGCAGGCCTAACAGTAATGTATGGGTGGATACGGCCGGCACACCTTATGCCCTGCTGAACAGGGTGCCTGTAAAATATAAAAGCGAGCTGTCCAAGTCCGCGCTTTTCAAAGCGTATTATGAAGAAATGCTGTTCAGCCACATGGATGCGCTCAATGCGCTTTATGTAGCTTTTACCCGTGCGCGTGAGCACCTGTACGTGACAGCACCGGGAAGGGTTGAGGGTAAGGACGTTAAAAATCCGCTGGTAGCAGATGTATTGTGGGAGGTGTTGCAAGAGCAGGCGGAGACGCTGGGCGTATCTTTCAATGAGGGGATCTGCCTGGGTGCCGCAGCGGCTGATGACCACAAAACCGGCACTCCTATTGCCGGTGGCTGGTGTTTTGATCGGTATCCCCTCTCGGGAAATGTACGGCAGTTATTGACATCCCATGTTGTTCAGCGTGACCTGGATATGCTGGGCCGGGAAAAGGCGATGCGTCAGGGACAAATCGTGCATGAGCTGATAGCTGTTTCGGAAACCCTGCAGCAGGTAGCACACCATGCCGGCCGGATGGCTGCAGAAGGCCGGATCGCTCCGGATGAACAGGATGAAATACTGGAACTGGCCACGAGGACATTGAACCATCCCGGACTCGGGACACTCCTCACGGGGAATTATGAGCTGAAAACCGAACAGAGTATCATCCTGGCTGACGGAAGTACGCTCCGCCCGGATAAGGTACTCATTGGTAAAGAAGAGGTCATGGTATTGGATTTTAAATTTACGAAAGAAAGGTCAGGAACTCACTCCGGGCAGGTACGTATGTATAAGGAGGTGTTACACCGGTTGGGGTACCTGCATGTAAAAGGATATATTTTTTACGGGTTTCAGGGAGAACTCATAGAGGTTTAACCGTATGAAAGCATTTTTGAAAGAAGTCGCGGAAGATCTGCTGAATCGGTTTGGTGATGAGTTACAGCATACAGCGATTATATTTACGAATAAAAGACCGGTTGTTTTTATCAAAAAACACCTGGCAGACCTGTTGCGCAAGCCGGTATGGAGCCCTGCCTTTTATACCGTGCAGGAGTTCTTCAGCTTGTCTTCCGGAAGACCGGAAGCAGCACCACTGCGGCAGTTTTTCATACTGCACCAGCTGCATAATCAGCTGTTGGGTGAGGAAGGACTGGAACCGGAGACGATGGATGAATTCTATCCGCTTGCGGAGGTTATCCTCAGCGATTTCAGCCAGATTGATTATGAGATGGCATCACCGGAAGCAGTATATGCCGGCCTGTTTGATATTGCGCAGCTACAACAGCGGTTCCCGCACCTGAGTCCGGAACAGCAGCAGTTTATGAAGCAATTCTGGGCATCTTTCTCAGGAGCCCGGCAAAGTGCCGTCCAGGAGCGTTTTCTGCGGTTATGGGCCCGTTTGCCTGCATTGTACCATCGTTTCAAGGTAACCCTGGCGGCTGAGGGATTGTCCTGTATGGCGGGTATCTACCGGGAACTTGCCACGGGCAATGCTGACCGGCCGGATTTTTACAGGCAGTACCGTCAATTGGTTTTTGTCGGTTTTAATGCGCTGAATGCGTGTGAGGTATCCTTGTTTAAAAAATGGCAGGATGAGGATAGTGCCTTGTTCTATTTTGATGCCGATGCCTACTACGCGGATGATGAGCTTCAGGAGGCTGGTTATTTTATCCGGAAAAATGTCAGGACATACGGATTACGATCCGCGTTGGGCGATTTTCCGTCGCTGATCGCACAAAAGACAAGTACCGTTATGCTGATCGAAACAACCGGAAAAACCGCGCAGGCAAAAGTGCTGGCACAGCTGGCAGATGGGTGGAAGGCCCGTGCCAATGAACCGGATGCGGTTGCTGTGATTCTTGCTGACGAGAGCCTGCTCATCCCGGTTCTGCAAAGCCTGCCGGACGAAGGTGTTTCTTTTAATATTACAATGGGTTATCCGGTGACCCAATCGCCCCTGTTTGGTCTGGCGGAGCTGTGGTTACAGGTACAGCAGACGTTATACGAAACAGGAAACCGCTTTGTGCACTATACCGATGTGAATGCGTATGTCGTGCATCCGCTTGGAGGCGTACCTGACGCCGTTCGGGATGATCTTCAGCGGCAGATGGTACAACGTGAATGGCTGCAGGTCCCCGCACATAAGCTGCAGGCACTTGACAGCGTATTCCCCGGTTTTTTTACACCTGTTACAGATCCTGAGCATATTCCCGGACAGCTGACTGCTTTGTTGGATAGCGTGTTGCACGCCCGTAAAGAAGCCGGAACACTGTCACAGGTAGAGGCTGCGCTGCTGTTGGCATTGAAAAAGACCTTACATCCGTTCCGGATAGGATTAAGCGCCTATACCCGGTTGTCCCCCTCGTTTGTGCTCGCCCTGTTGCGGAAAGTTCTCCGGCGGGTCAGTGCACCCATTGAAGGGGAGCCGCTGCGCGGTATACAGATCATGGGGTTGCTGGAAAGCCGCTGCCTTGATTTTTCGGAAGTCTGTATTGTCGGAGCCAACGAAGGGATATTGCCGTCTGTCGCTCCGCCACTTACCTATATTCCGGATGCGCTGCGGCGGGCCCACAACCTGCCGGTCATGGAAAACCAGGATGCACTGCCTGCCTACTTAATATACCGCTTGTTGCAGCGGGCGGAGAAGGTAACGTTTATTTATAATAATCAGGTGGATGATACCAATACCGGTGAGCCCAGCCGGTTTATACGCCAGCTGGAATTTGAAAGTAAGATGCTTTTCACGCGACGGGTGCAGCAGCAGCCGGTGAAGAGTGAACCTGTGCCGCCTGGCCTGGTGGTGCCGAAAACCGGAAAGGTATGGCAGCAGTTAAGCCGCTATCTGGATCCGGATGATCCGGCCCGGCCCCGGCTTTCCGCTTCTGCTTTTACCACCTATCTGCAATCCCCCCTGTTATTCTTCCTCAAATACGTTGCCCGTATCCAGGAGCCGCCGCTGCTGAAAGAAGAGTTTGAGATGAATAAGCTGGGGACGGTGGTACATCGGGTAATGCAGCAGTTTTATGAACAGTTGAGAGAAAAGACAGGAGGCGCTGTTATTGACCGCAAGGCAATCCTGGAGCAGCTTCCGCATTTGCCGGGGATGTGTCAGGCTGCACTTTCAGAAGAGGTGCCCGGTGCTGCAGGAATGCCGGCAGAACCCAATAGCATGCAGCGCATCCTCCTTAAAGTTGCCCATGAATATGCAGCGGTATTCCTCCGCCATGATGCGGACCGGGAAACCCCCTTCCGTATTATGGAGCTTGAAAATGATAAGGATTACCTGGTTGACTTCCCGATTTCGGTAGGGGGGGAAACGAGAACAATACGCCTGTACGGTATTATAGACCGCGTGGATATCAAGGGAGACAAAATCCGTATTGTGGATTATAAAACGGGAAAGGATGAGGTGAAGTTTAACGGACCGGAGACCTTATTTGCCCCCGCTTCATCCAAAAGCAATAAAGCGATGTTGCAGACTTTATTTTATACGTATGTTTATGAACAGGTAAAAGGGCTGAGCGGGGTAGAACCGAATTTATATATAGCACGGAAACTACGGGCGGAAGGGTCACTGTTTTATATGTCCGGCCGGTCGGGTACCCGCGTGGAAGGGGAATTTCTGGAGGAGCTCAAAGCTGGTTTTGTCTCCTTCCTGAAAAGCACACTGGAGGAATTGTTTAACCGGGAGATTCCGTTTGTGCATAACCCTGCGGCTGATGTTTATCCGGGAGATCCGTTTGCCGTATTTCTCTCCGCGCCCGCAGGGGAAGCATTATAAAATATGAGATTTTTGTAGTAAGTTTGCGTTCCGAAAAAGTTTATAATCAGGATGAGAGAAATACAGTTTAGAGAAGCCCTTCGCGAAGCCATGAATGAAGAAATGCGGAAAGATGAATCGATCTTCCTCATGGGTGAAGAGGTTGCTGAATATAATGGCGCCTATAAAGTGAGCCAGGGCATGCTGGATGAATTTGGGCCGAAACGGGTAATTGATACGCCGATCGCTGAATTGGGTTTTGCCGGTATTGCTACGGGTGCTGCTATGAACGGACTGAAACCCATTGTTGAGTTCATGACGTTTAATTTTTCGCTGGTGGCCATTGATCAGATAATCAACGGAGCAGCAAAAATACGTTCAATGAGCGGGGGCCAGTTCTCGGTTCCTATTGTATTTCGTGGTCCTACCGGAAATGCGGGGCAGCTTGGTGCGCAGCACTCCCAGAATTTTGAAAACTGGTATGCCAACACGCCGGGACTGAAAGTGGTGGTTCCCGCCAACCCGTACGATGCAAAAGGGTTGCTGAAACAATCCATATTGGATCCTGATCCTGTGATCTTCATGGAATCAGAAGTAATGTACGGAGACAAGGGGCAGGTTCCGGAGGAAGAATATTACCTGGAGCTCGGCAAGGCACATATGGTGAAGGAAGGGACTGACGTAACGATTGTAACCTTTGGCAAAATGCTTCCCCGTGTCGTAGAGCCGGCTATGGTCGAATTGGAGAAAGAAGGGATTGACGTAGAGGTGATCAACCTCCGCACGGTCCGCCCGATCGATTACGCAGCGATTATCCGTTCCGTAAAGAAGACCAATCGCCTGGTAGTGGTGGAAGAAGCCTGGCCGCTGGCCAGTATTTCCTCAGAAATTGCTTATAAGGTACAGCGGGAAGCATTTGATTACCTGGATGCACCGGTTGTACGTATTACTTCCGCAGATGTACCGCTTCCCTATGCGCCAACGTTGCTGCAGGCGGCGTTGCCGAATGTGGAGCGTGTCGTTAAAGCGGTGAAAGAAGTTTCCTATATCACCAGGTAGAGTTATTTTGTTTTTCCGTAATTATACAAATAAGGCCGCTTCCCTGGGAAGCGGCCTTATTTGTATAATACCTGTTTGTCTTAATGACTATTCTTCGAGGCAAATCTGCCGGCGGATGCTTTCTTCGAGGGAAATAATCGTTTCCGTGCGTTGTATGCCTTTTACAGCCTGTATATCTTCATTGAGTACGTGGCGCAGGTGTTCCGTATCCCGGCATATAATCTTTGCAAACATACTGTATTGGCCGGTACAATAATGTAGTTCCACGACTTCTTTTACATTTTTCAGCTGCTCAACGGCGTTTTTATATTGAGAACCTTTCTCCAGATAGATTCCGAGGAAGGCACAAATGTCAAAGCCTACTCTTTGTGGGTTAATAATAAGGCTTGATCCGCGAATGATGCCTAATTCTTCCATTTTTTTCATTCTGACATGGATTGTTCCACCAGAAACTATTAATTTTTTTGCTATTTCTGTATAAGGAATAGATGCATCATTCATTAATATGGATAAAATTTGTATATCCAGGTTGTCTAATTCTGAATTTTGGCTTTTTCTTTCCATTTTGTGTTGTTAAAATTCTATTTTTTGATGTAAAAATATGAAATTTTAATAAAAATTAAAAATTTATTGATAAAAATTCTTTGATAGTGGATTTATATCTCTACATTTGTATCAAACAATGAGGAAAAATAGAAAAAAAGAAATTTAATCATTGTTTAATTAAAGTTGTCCCCTCAGTTTAATATAGGTTTATAATTGGTTAGCGTTGAAGCTCCTCTCCCAAAGGAGCTTCTTCCTTTTATACCAGTTGTATCTTTTTTATAAGTCATGATGAAAATGATAGTGGGTTTAAAAAATCATAATAAACGAGCCTTTATGAGATCCTTTTTTGCAAATTTATAAATAAATATCAATCGGCCATGCGGCCTTATTCTGAAGATAAACGGTACAGCGGGCTGACCCGGGTTTTGGGAAGGAGTGCACGGTCGTGAAAAAAAGCAATCCATATGGTGCAGGTGTTGATTGCTTTTACCCGGATGTTTATCAACATCAGCGTGAGATGTAGTGCGCGGCAGGGTTGTTTATATGATCGTGGCGGTTGTTGACCGACAATCGGCAGAATCCTATAAACACCGGGTGTTTGTTGGTCAGCATGTGCCAGGTGTTAACCGACTGCTGGCGTATGTTATCAACAGATGGTTATTGTTTATAATATGCTGCTGATATTTGTATACGGCCGGGCATTGTTGATCAACAGTTGCTGAATGTATACAGCTTCCCGCTTAGAAGCGATCAACAATTTCCGTCTCTTGGTTGCCCGACCGGTATTTCGGATATACTCCGGACGAGTCTTTGTATGTCTGAGCAAAATAGTAGTTGTCATTGTAGCGCACCTGACAAGCAATATCCTGCCGGAGGG
>CAZJKM010000084.1:0-11941 GCA_964546645.1 uncultured Sphingobacteriaceae bacterium | reverse complement strand
GGCTGATACCGCATTTCATCCTCACCCCCTTCACCGGTATTGCTTTTTCCGCCGATGCGATTCATCGCAATCGCAAGCGTGCTATGAGCCTCATGCGAGATAGAACCGAAAGACATCGCTCCCGTCGCAAACCGCTTCATGATCTGCTCCGCCGGCTCCACCTCTTCCAGCGGAATGGCTGCCCGGTGACGCGCAAAGTCAAGCAGGCCGCGCAAGGTATACATCCGTTCTTTCTGGTTATTAACCAATGCCGCATACTTTTTATAGGTATCGTAATCCCCCGTTTTCGTGGCATGTTGCAGCAGGTGTACCGTCTGTGGATTGAACAGGTGTGCTTCTCCCCTGCGTTTCCACTGATAAATACCCCCTTCAGGCAACAGGTCCGGCATACGTGATACGGTAAACCCGCGATGATGTTTAGCCAATACCTCCCGCGCAATATCATCCAGATCCAGTCCACCGATACGGGATACAGCACCGCAGAAATAGCGGTCTACTACGCTTTTATGAAGGCCCAGCACTTCAAAGATCTGGGCACCGTGGTACGATTGCAGGGTGGAAATACCCATTTTCGAGAATATCTTCAACAATCCGCCGCAAACGGCCTTCACAAAATTCTTCGACAGCTGCGGCCAGGTCAGTTGTGTATCAATCATCTTCTGCTCTTTCAGCGTCCGGATGCTTGCCAATGCCATATACGGGTTAATAGCTGTTGCTCCAAAGGCGAGCAGGCAGGCAAAGTGATGGACTTCCCACACATCGCCGGCTTCCACTACCAGTCCGACTGCCCCCCGGTAACCGGTCTTGATCAGGTGGTGGTGTACAGCCGAAACGGCCAGCAACGAAGGGATAGCCGCATGCTGGGAGTCAATCGCCCGGTCTGACAGGATGATCACTTCAAAGCCATCTTTCACCGCATCCTCCGCATACCGGCAGAGACGTGCCAGTCCGTCTTCCATCGACCCCGGCTTCCCGTCCGCTTTAAAATAACACTGAAGGGTTTTCGCCTGGAAAATACCGGTATCGATACTCCGGAGTCTTTCCAGTTCCCGGCTGGTCAGTACCGGATGTTCCAGTGCCACGCAGTGGCATTGCATTTTATCTTCATCCAGGATATTTCCTGCATTACCGATAAACGTAGCAAGGCTCATAACAAGCCGTTCCCGTATCGGGTCAATAGGCGGATTGGTTACCTGGGCAAAAAACTGCTTGAAATAACTTGATAAATGCTGCGGATGTTCTGACAATACCGCCAACGGCACATCGGTACCCATGGAGCCGATCGGCTCGTACCCTGTAAGCGCCATCGGCGTAAGGATCTCTTCCACATCCTCTCTGGAATAGCCAAATAGCTGCTGGTACCTGAAAACCGATTCTTTGGAAAGATAGGTGAACGTAACCCGTGGATCTGCCAGGTCTTCCATGCGTATTTTGTACTTATCCAGCCACTCTGCATAAGGCTGCCGCGTAACCAGCTCCCTTTTTACTTCTTCGTCGGTCCGGATCTCCCCTTTTTCCATATCCACTACAAAGATCCTTCCCGGCTGCTGACGTCCTTTTTTTACGATCGTACTTTCGTCGATCGGCAACGCACCTGCCTCCGAAGCCACCACCACACGGTCATCTTCCGTGATCGCATAGCGCAGGGGGCGCAATCCGTTCCGGTCGAGCGTTGCGCCGATCATTTTCCCATCCGTAAAACACAAAGCTGCCGGACCATCCCACGGTTCCATCAGTGTGGCATGGTATTCATAGAACGCCTTTTTCAGCGGATCCATCTGCTCATTACCGTCCCACGCTTCGGGTACCATCATCAGCATCACATGCGGCAGCGAACGGCCGCTGTGGAGCAACAATTCCGCAACATTATCCAGGCAGGCGGAATCCGACTGGCCATCATCCACTACCGGTAGCAGTATCTGAATTTCTTCTTCCGTAAAATAGGAAGAAGCCAACGATCGCAATCCCGCATAAAACCAGTTGAGGTTGCCCGTCAACGTATTGATCTCACCGTTATGGGCCAGCATCCGGAACGGCTGGGCCAGTTTCCATGAGGGGAATGTGTTCGTTGAGAAACGGGAGTGTACCAGCCCGAACGCAGACACTACCCGCTCATCATTTAAATCCTGATAATAAGACCTTACCTGGTAGGTGGTTAACTGACCTTTATAAACGATTACTTTACACGAAAGGGATGCGATGTAAAACTGATCCGGAGCAACCTCTTCTTCCCTTACTTTTTTGGTTATCAGGCGCCGCAGCACAAACAGCTTGCGTTCAAAATCCTCCGTATTGGACACTCCTGCCGGCCGTGCAACAAAGAACTGAACCACTTCCGGTTCAACGCTCAGTGCGGTGATTCCTACTCCCTCCGGGTTAACCGGGACAACCCGGAAACCCAGGAACTTCATACCCCGTTCTTCCGCAGCCTCCCTGATCAGTTGCCGGCAGCGGGCATTCTCTTCTTCCCCTTTCGGAAGAAAAGTCATACCACAACCATAGTAACCCGGTTCCGACAACTGTATATCCAGCATAATACAGTCTTCCCACAAAAATTCATGTGGCAATTGCAGCATAATGCCGGCACCATCGCCGCTCTCCGGATCACAACCACAGGCGCCGCGGTGTTCCATGTTCTCCAGCATCATTAAAGCATCCTTTACCTGCGCATGGGATTTAAGCCCTTTTATGTGTGCCACAAATCCCACTCCGCATGCATCATGCTCAAATTCAGATCTGTACAATCCTTCGTGTTGTTCTTCCACAGCCATATAGTTTTAGTCAGTTTCCTTTTGAGTTTGCTAAATTACTATTTTTTCAGACAAATATTAAATATTTTTATAACAAAAAACTTAAAACATTGAAAAATAATCATAAAAAACAATAAGATTTGAAAATTTGACAATACGATAAAAAATAAATAGTTGGCTTTATTTCAATAATACGTTGGTGTATAAAACCGGCAAAAAGATTGCGCACAAGATCAGCACGTTACATAAAAAACCCGGTTTTCGCTATGAAAACCGGGTTTTTTATATACTTTTGTGCTGGGTAAGTCTTTTACGACCAGCTCCCTTTGACTCCCCCAGGGTGGGAACACAGCAAGGGTACTAGGTTGAGCGGTGCGATAAAAGGGGCTTGCCCATTTTTTATTTATACCAGTTGGGCGTCCAATGTAATATCGGCATTGAGCAGCTGGGATATCGGGCAATTCTCTTTCGCGTCAACTGCCGCTTTCTGAAACGCCTCTTCCGTTATATCCGGTACAGAAGCTTTCAGGTCCAGCTGTATCGCTGTCACGTTACCATCTTCAAACGTGACGGTTGCAACCGTATCAATATTATCCGCTGTAAAACCGGCCTCATTCAATACAAAGCTCAGTTTCATACTGAAACAACTTGCATGTGCAGCACCGATCAATTCTTCGGGATTCGTGCCTACGCCCTCTTCAAAACGGGTTTTAAATGAAACCTGCGCCTTATCAAGGGTGGTGCTTTGCGTACTTACTGTTCCTTTACCTTCTTTACCTGTTCCCTGCCAGTTGGCAGATGCTCGTCTTGTAAATTTCATATCTTTTATTTTTTATACATCAATGACTACAAATGTAACAAAGGTTCCCGGGATTATGTTTAATAAGCGCCAAAATAAGGCGATGGGAAATGCCTCCGGCAACCTGTTTCCTGATCAGGCTTTTGCTTTCACGATACGGTCAACCCGGTACATCAGCAGCAGGCTGATCAGCGAGATCACCACCACGACGTAGCCAATTATCTGATAATTCTCCAGCGGACTGAAACGGGTCTCTTGTACGACAATCTTACCCGCCACTGCCGCAGCAATCCCGCCGGCCAGCTGTTGCAACGACGCGTTAATGCTCATAAACGCACCACGGTCCTTCAAATCCGGAACAGCGCTCGTCAGTGCTGACGACGGCACCATACGACTTGTTACCCCCGCCATCAGCAATATATTCAGTACGACCGCCATCCAGAATGGGATGACGGAAAGGTGGGTATACCATATACACATGGCCATCATCCATACTGACGCGATGACAAATAGCTTGTATTTATCCAAACGGTCACTGAAACGACCGATGAATGGCATGATCACCAGCGTACTCAGTCCGGATACCATAAACAGAACAGGCAGCTGCCCTTCCGTTACCTGCAGGTTGTTAATGGCAAATGCACTCCCGAAGGGCATCATCATAAACCCACCTACGGACAGCAGCGCTGTTGCCATGAACCCGATCCGGTAAGGGCGCTGCGCCAGCGTATGCCACAGGTGGGCAAATGGTGACCGGTCAGACTTAACTCCCAGATGGGCATTGACGGGTTTCATATATAAAAGGATCACAGCGATAATAACCACTCCCAGAACCGCCACCATGAGAAAGGGAGCCTCCCACCCCCAGATGGTCGCAATGTACAAACCAATCGGAATACCAAGCACCTGGCTGGCGCCGAAAGCCATCTGTATATAGCCCATCACGCGTCCGCGTTGTTCAAGAGCAAACAAATCTGCCACAATGGCCATGGAGATAGACCCGATCACCCCACCGAACAGGCCGGTAAAAACCCGTGCAGCGACGAGAAACCAATACGTATGGGCAATACCGCAGAGTATGGTGCCTGCGGTGAACCCGACATAAAAAAACAACAGTAATTTCTTCCGGTCAAACCGGTCGGAAAAGCCCGCCGTCAGAAAGCCCGATACGCCCGCGCTGAATGCATAAGCCGATACGGCCAGGCCGAACTCTGATGGTTGCAGCCGCATGGATTTCATCAGCATATCACCCAGGGGGGACATGATCATAAAATCAAGAATAACTGTAAATTGGGTAATGGCCAGCAACGTGACGATGACGACCTGGTATCGGGAAAACGAAATTTTGTTCATTGGGACTATGACGCGTCGGATCAGGTGAATGTTACAGGATTGTCCGGTTCAGGGATTCAGGATACCGTCCTGTCAGCCGGTTGCCGTTATCGTATACTCTACCAGCTCCGTTGCTTCTTTCAGTATGCTTTTCCTGCGGGCCTCAGTCATACCACGAAACAGATCCAGGAAGTCGCTGCGCTGCAATAGCTCCTTTACCATGATACAGTCCTGCTTCATCAGCAATGCTTTTTCACCCTCACTGAGGGTCGTCAGGCAGGTCAAAGGGTACAGCCCGGCATTGTCAACCCGGTATTTGATACTCCCCTCCGCCGGATAGTTCCAGGAAATCAGCCTCATGCCATAGTATTCGGCAAAACGGATGGCGTCTTTTGTGAGCTGGACATTGGTAGCCAGCCAGACCTCCGTAAACCGTACTTCCTTTTTGAAAAGTGCAAAATTAATACCTTGTATATCTTTAAAACGGGAAAGCAGGTACATCGGTGTACGTACGTCAATTTTAGCCGCTTCCGTATTCCTGAATTTACATTCCACCAGGCGGGTATGTTCCTCCTTATAGGCAATCACATCAATTTCATGCGTTACCGCATGCCCATCAAGCAGCCGGCTGGTGATGGTCTGATGGCCGGTGGACCCGAACATGCGGGCGATCCACTTTTCAAACAAATAGCCACCCGGACCGAGGTCCACCAAAGCCCGTTTCAGGCTATATCTGGCAGCATAGGCATCGGCACTTTTTTTCAGCCTGGCAAAAGCCAGCTGATAAATCTCTTTGGTAGCCATGCCATCATAAAGCTCCGGCTGCATTTCTTTCCACACCCGTTCCACTTCCGCGCGGGATGCACCGGATTTGGACAACGAGCTTTTCAACCGTGCCGGGTCAAACAGTTCCAGTTCGCCGGAATATTTTAGTACTTTCATGGTTTAACGGACTATTCGGTACAGGGTACAATAATAAACAAATTGTTCGCCGAATAACATTTTCCCTATATTTTTTCAGCTACCCTTGTGGCTAACAGATAGCACAGGTAGGCAAAAAGCGGGGCGGCCACCACATCCAGCGTATAGTGAACGTGCTGCACAAGCACCATCACAGAGACAGCGATTGCTGATACGAGCGCAACCCGTTTATCCACCGGGCTGCTCAGACAAAAATAAATCAGGCATACTGACGCGGAATGCCCCGAATAAAACAGATCTTTCGTTATAAAGAACATATCGCCATACGCCATGTTACTGATCGGGTCGACCAGCGGGACAAGCCCGGCAGGTGGCTCAAGCGGAACCAGGACAATCGTTACCATCCGGGAAAGCGTAATGAACAACATGCCGTACAGGGCGGTCAGCAGGACGGCCGGGTTACGGTAACATCTGTAAAACAACAACAGGAAGGCTCCCCATAAAACCATGAAAATAGGGAAAGACAGATCCCTCGGCTGTATATGATGTAACAGAAAATCATATATCATACGACCGTTACGCTCTTCGATATATCCGAAGAAATAAGGCAGGAAACCAGATAGACCGGTCAGCAGGATCACCCCCAGGCCCAGTTTAAACAAAAAAATATCGTTCCTGACCGCATCCCTCCAGCAAACAACGCCAACTCTCACCATATGGTTTCCTTTTTTCAGCATAGCAGCACCGCCCACCTATATTTGTTATAACCTTTGCAGCCAGTTTGCAGCCAGTTCAGGCCAGACTTCGGCCGCCCTGTTCCCGTTTCTCAGTCCATACCCATGGCCGCCCTCCGCATAAAAGTGCAGCTCTACAGGCACTTTTGCATCCCGCAAAGCGCCCGCCATGACAAGGCCGCTGTTCCCGTGGACGTCGTCCGCCGTACAAAAAATAAAGGCAGACGGAAAAATGCCACTAACCTGTAATTCGGGAGACACCGATTTCTGTTCGCCCTGATCAAGGTATGCCGGGTAGATCAGCAGTGAAAAAGACGATACCGCACCGGCACGGGCTACCAGACTACCCCCTGCTGAAAAGCCGATAGCCCCCACCCGTTGTCCGGAAATATTAAATTCTGACGCCCGGGACCGCACCAGCCTGAAAGACTCTTTCAGGTCTTCCAGGGCAGCATCCCGTTGCTGTGGCACCCGGTATTCCAGCACAAAAGCCGTATATCCCAGTCCGGCGAGCCACGCAGCGACCTCATGCCCTTCCAGGTCAACCGCCAGGATATTGTATCCCCCGCCCGGACAGACAATGATACCGGTCCGTTTATCCGCCACCTGATCCGATGGACGGTATACATGCAGTACCGGATTGGTTACCGTAGCAATCCGGGTCACATTCCGGCTTTTGTTATCTGAAAGGACATGCGGAGCCTTAGGGCCCGTTGCATCCGGAACCTGTCCCGGCCAGACCGTTATGACCTCCCGCTGCTGTGCGTATAAATTTCCCATGATCAGCAATCCAAGTACAATGCCTGATAAAAAATTGCTCCGTTTCATAAGGGCCTCACTTTAGCTGCTTCAGTAACCAATCCTGTATCCGGCTCCACTGCTCCGGGAAGGTCCAGTGACCGGTTTCCTGGATGAGATACAGTTCCTTGGGCGCAGTAATCAGGTTATATGCTGCATAATAAGAGGTTGGCGGACAGGTTTCATCGTTATATCCCCAGGTATAAAACCCCGGGACGTTTACGAACCGGGCAAAATTAACCACATCGTAATAGGCGGAAACAGCGATCTTATCTTGCTTGTCCGTAAATTCTTTATTAGCCCCTGTAAACAGATGCGGCCATCCGCCTGCACGCCCGTGCAGGTAGCCGGTCAGGTCGCTCAGCGCCGGATACATCGATACCAGGAACTTCACGCGATCGTCCAGGGCTGCGGTTACAATGGACAAAGCACCGCCCTGGCTGCCACCCCATACGGCCAGGGTACTTCCATCGTACTCCGGCAGGGAGGTGAGGAAATCCATCGCCCGGACGCAACCCAGGTAAACACGTTTAAAGTAATAGTTGTCCCGGTCGTCCAGGTTCATAAACATATAATTCCGTAATGCTCCGGCAAGCAGGTCGTTATACACACCTTCGTTCATGGTCACCGGTATCGCATGGATGCCGATCTGTAAGGTAATAACACCTTCTCCTGCCAATCCGGTGACACCTCTGTAGGGGCGTATACCCGCACCGGGCACGCTCAGGACCGCAGGATATTTACCCGGCTTTTTCGGTATGCAGAGTATTCCATAGATCCGGCTGGTGGGTGTCATATTCGGAATACTGACCTCATAGGCATCCACTCCGGCGGTTGAATATTCAGGCAACAGCCGTAGTTTGGCATCCATCGGTGTTTTCCGGGCCTCCGCTTTTGCCCGGTCCCAGAATTCCCGGAAATCGGCGGGCAATACTTGCGTAGGCTTAATCGATTCCGCTTCATAACCTGCCGTTGCCAATCCGCGATACGTTATACCGTCCACTTCCACGGTCGCCTCACAGCGCAAAAATCCCGGTTCTTTCAGCTTCCCTTTGCCGGCTATGCCAGTACCCGACTTTAGCGTAACAGTACCTTTATGAACCGCCGGCATTTTTTCCGGGCCGATGGCAAAAGTAACGGTTGCATCTTTCAGCGGCACCTGGTGTTTCAGTACGGTGATCCTGAAGGTGGCTTCTTCCCCTACCTTATAATTCCAATCCGCTTTATCGGGTGATACCACTACCTGTACAGGATGTGGCGGACGGGACTGGGCATGGATAATATGGAAAGGAGCCAGTACGAGCAACAATGCTGCACACAACCTCAGAAAAGATGTTCGTTTCATTATAATAAGGTTTTCTGTTATAACGGGCTAAATATAGTAAAAAAGTAACTATCGCAGAATGCAATCATTGTCGTTCCAGCTTTCTATAGTATCCAACCCCTGTTTCTCCACCGGGACGAACAAGGTCATAATGACCATCGCCATCTATATCAAGTATTTGCTCGTTAATGACCTTAACTTGTACCTGAGATCCGGTATCGTACAAACCTATTTTATCTTTGAGTTTTTTATATATCCTTCCGTCCCAGCCAGGTTCCTGAAGACCTATTATAATTTCTTTCTCTCCATCGCTATCCATATCCAGCACCTGTAAGCTGATATGGCTATTGATCCTTGGCTTGAAATCAGGGCCAAGATCAAGAGGCCTGGCCGGGGAAAATACAGGGCAACCTTTGGAATCATTTCCAAGATTAATCAGGTAGTACACCCCCCCGCCCGGATTGGGGTCTGACTTTATGCCTAACTGATAACTAATACCCCCCACAAGCAGATCTTCAAGCCCATCCTCATTCAAATCGATGCCTGCTGCTACAGCACGGTTATGAATGCGAATCACCTCACCTGAAGAGTCTTTAAGTGGGCCAAAAGACTGGTAAATAAATTGGCCTGGCTTAGCAAATGAGGGATCATCATGCAGAAAATACAGATGTCCTTTATCTGTAGCTGCTATCAGATGGTTCCGCCCGGAGTCGCCAACATTCCAGCGTGAAATTCGATGGTAGCCCCATGCCGGAGCCAACTGGGGATCGGTTTCACCTTCTACGCGGAATACCCCGTTCTGATCCATTATTTGCAATGATTCCGTATACTGCAACCGGATACTGTCATTTTTTTTCTCTATCGGGATCATGTTCCAGGATTGTCCGGCAAAGTGAATGATATGCCTTTTCCCCTCTTTATCTATTATTATATCATTAAAGGCGTAGAAAGAACCCCTGGCATCCGGCCCGCTCATCCAGTTAAGGAATTTAAAGTGAGGTACCCCGTTTTCCCAGGCTATATGTTCGATAACTGCAAGGTAATTACCGCTCGCCAACAGCAGGTCGTTTTTGCCATTATTTTCGAACAGGGTCATTTTAGCATGAAAATTCATCATCGATTGGTCCAGGCCGGCAATCCGAACTTCGCCCATATTCCTGAATACCGGCTTTCGTTCATGAAGGGAATTGACTCTTTTTAAGTAAAAAACCTGCTGTAAGTATGAACCGGCAAAAACCAGTAAACCAGGCGTACCTGATTCATCAGGATACACTATAGGCCGGGTATTTGCACCCTGATAAATGGCGCTCTCAGCTTTACCCTTACCCAGTAAAAACGGCGTTCCGTTCTCATCCGTTATTTTTTCAGCTGGCTTTACGTAAGCTGAACCTAAGCTATTCTGATAGTGAATTCCAATCTTGTTACTGCTTTTTTCTTTGGTGTATGCTGTCCCGACATAAGATGGCCTCCCCACTCCATCTGATTGATCAGGGAGCCACCAAAGATTACCTGCCCAATCTCCGATAATCAGGTCTTTACATTCAGAAACCCCGGAGGCATAGATTTTCGGATAACTGTAATTATAATATTGCACATCGATATATCCACCCAAATCATCCTGCTTAGGGTGATTCGGATTTTCGTAAGGTATATTAAAAGGGAGATTAGTTAACGCATCACGCATGATATTTGCCTCCGATATGTTATACCGGATATCAGGGAAAATGCCCGTTCCGGGAACCATATAAAGAAAGCCGTTTCTATCTGCACCAATCAAATCCACCGCTCCGTCGTTATCCCAATCAATGGGTTGAAACAGCAGTATTCCGGCTTTTCCGGCAAAGCGGGAATTAGTCAGATGCATATCCGCAGAAAAGTCAGTTGCCGGATAGGTATACAGTCCATCCCATATCCGGCTTATCAATAAATCCTGTGCATTATTTTTCGGGTGAGGCACCAGGCTTAAATCCATGACCAGACCAAGCGATACCGGACCATACTTCCATTTCAGTTCTTTAGCCGGCCCCAATTTGAAACTTGGGCCTGGCTGTAAGGGTGTATCCTGAGCAAAGCTCCCGCCCGTATTGGCAAATAGGATTAACCAGCTTACCAAGCATAGTGGCTTAGTAAAAAATGCCCTGTTTCTGATCTGCAGGTTTTTCATGTTATTTCAATATGAATACTTTCCTATTTGATTTTTGATGGTTCCCTTTTCCTTCCATCTATTTTTCTTTTGGGACAAAGCGATGGCGGAACGAGACCAAATATACTCAAAAACTAATTGCCAATATCATAAAGCTGTTTAAGCACCACAGTTACCCGGGGGTTCAGATCTATCGTTACCCAGGCTTCTTTTAAAATTTAATCCGATTTAGGTCTTTAAAATAAGCATATTCAGGCAGTATTGCCAATTATTACCCGGAGCATTTTGCACTTTAACGGCAGAAATTAAACTTTTTTTTGCAACTTTAACCATCGAACCGAAAGCAGTAAAACGTATGAAAGACAAACCTTCGCTGATGGAATACAACCTTTTCAGGATCATTCTTCCGGTCGGTTTCCAACAAGTGAAGCCCGTGCCGCACCGGCTTCCGCCGGAGCTGGGTGCTGTTTATCCCGGCAGCTCATCGTTCTATTTACAGCACGCCGATACCCACGTTTTCCTGCAGATCATAGTGGGTAGCAGCTTCCAGTTCGCCTGTCTGCAGGCGGTCTGCACAGCAGATACCGACATACAGCTGATCTCAGCTGATCCGCACCTGCTCTTCAACTATGGACTGGCTGGCACCGCTAACTGGGACCTCTATGGCTACCCGGACACGGTTGCGGTAAATGATAAGGAATATGCAGGGATGGCGTTGTACCGCGGACAACATACCTTGCGGCTGAAACCCGGAACCACCCGTCTCTGCTGTTTCATCATGTCGGGCCTGCGTGTAAAAATGGCAGCCAGGGATTATCCGGAATTGCGCCCGCTATGTGAGGCTATCCGGACAGATACCCCCGTGCCACACGTATTACCTGCCCTTCCCCGCATAGCGCGGATAGACACCATACTGAAAAAACTCCGGAACACGCATCACACCGGCACCCGGCTGAACGTATTCTACAAATGGCAGTTCGATGCACTGGCCGGTTTCTATCAGGCCGGACTGGAACAAATGGCCAGGATTGAACAGCACCATAACCAATTATATACCCTGGTAAGGGATGTGAAACGCTATATCCACCGGCATTACCCTGAAGAAGAATTACGTAACGAACGGATCGCCTCCGCACATGC
>CAZJKM010000083.1:0-11985 GCA_964546645.1 uncultured Sphingobacteriaceae bacterium | reverse complement strand
TGTTGCAGCGCAGTAATGGTTACCTCCTGCGACCGTATGGCGGTTTCCTGGGAAGAAATGACTTTTTTTAAAGCCCGGATAATTTCGTTGGTCAGCCTGGCCGGTTCTTCCGGAAGGTAACTTTCCGGTTCTTCCCGCCAAATATCTATTTTCTTTGGGAGGCCTTCCCCGGTCAGGATCCATTCGGGTGAATACCGGGGATAGTGCTCGATAAGCTTGACCAGCCATTTGCTCTGAATGTCCGTTCCGTTGGCCAATGCCCGTGAAAAAACACCCTTACTGGCTCCTATTGATGCTTCTAAGGCGGTTACGCTGATGCCCTCCTGATTAGCTATTTCTTTAATTCTCTTCAGAATCGGATTCATTACTATAAATTTTCTTCATAAAAAATTTGTTCGACGAAAAATAGATCCTATATTTGATTTGTTGAATATAATTATATCTGAACTATTTTCTTAAACCCAGGCGATGAAACCTGCAGGAGCTGTCAAAAGAACAAGGAAAGGCTCGGGCAGGCAGCACCGCCACTAAAAACGTTATGGCGGTGAAAATTAAACAAAAGAAATTAGAATCCGAGTATTTTGCTCATTTAACCGAAAGGGAATTACAGGGTAAGGACAGCTTGTTGGCTGCTATCCCGACCGTTGATGGTGACGTTGCCAATCTGCAGGATGAAATCCATAAGCTTTTTCATTTGGCGACATTTGAGGGAGGAACGGACTTCAGATTAGGTCAAACCGGATGGGCATTTGAACAGATGAAGCACCTGATAGAGATAGCCTATGTGATGCTGGCCCAAAGCGGGCTGGCACCGGACCCGCACCCATTCAGCGGTGATATGAGTTCGTTTTTTGAAGAGGATAACCATTTCTACGTTTCAGAAATCCCTGTAGGAAGCTTTTTAAAAACTTTTTTCGGCTTCAAAACAATCGGGCAATGGAACGGACTGTTGGATACGCTCATGGCATCCGCCCTCAGTAAGGTTCCGATAAACGATACTACTGACCAGAAGGATATTATACAGACCCGGTTTCTGTTGATCAAGCTTCCTGTTGTTATGCAGGAGGTCTGTAAAAAGGGTGGTATTCCGGAGGACCTGCCTTTGCCAGTGGTTTAAAATTTGCCTTGCCTATGCAGGTAACTTTCTCTAAGTTTGCCGTTAAATGGGAGGTGGCTATGCATGAGATTGAACCCTATTACCGCTGGCGGGATGAATATATCGCAGCGGAGGATGAGCGATCCCCGTTTTACAACACGGTATACAGTGAGTTTGAATTTGATAAGCAGGTGTATAACTTTCTGCTGCACCCGCAATGGGACCATTTCGGTTCCAACACACTATACCTGAAAGTGCTGTTTGCCGATTATGACCGAGGATATGCCATTATCGAACTGATCGGAGAGTGGAACGATGCGATCAATAACGATATCATGTTGCTGAAAAGGGAAGTGATTGAATTGCTGATCGATGAGGGGATCGATAAGTTTATCCTGATTGGTGAGAACGTGCTGAATTTTCATTCATCGGACGATTCCTACTATGAAGAATGGTTTGATGATGTGGCAGAGGGCTGGATTGCAGGTGTTAATTTCCGGCCGCATGTCCTCAGTGAGTTCAAACACAATAATATTGATTACTTCATCAACTTCGGTGGGAAACTGGATGACCTGTCATGGCGTAATCAGAAGCCCATCCAGCTGTTCAAGGCGGTTGAGGAGCAACTTAACCGGCGCCTGCATTAACTTTTTGGCGGGGGCGCGTCGCTTACACAACGGAATCCCAGGTTGTTGCTGCCGCTGCTGATCTCTCCCTTACCCCGGCTTCCGGCCACATAACGCTCACAATACTGATCATTGCATAGGAATGAACCGCCCCGTTGTACCCGTTTAACCGCGCCGGGTTCATTCGGATCAAAGCTGTCTGAAGGCCCTTTCGGATTGTTTGCCGGACTTTTACTGTAATAATCGGGCCGGTAGTAGTCGCTGCACCATTCCCATACATTCCCGTCCATATCATACAGGCCGTATCCGTTTGCGGGGAAGGATTTTACCGGGGCTGCTGTTTCAAAACCGTCTTCTTTGGTGTTCGTCGTCGGAAAATTGCCCTGATAAATATTGGCCTGCCATTTGCCGCCCGGTTTCATTTCATTGCCCCAGTAATATTTCGTATTCCCTTTGCCGCCACGCGCAGCGAACTCCCATTCCGCTTCCGTTGGCAGCCGCTTCCCGGCCCATTTCGCATAAGCCGTTGCATCCTCATAACATACGTGTATCACCGGTTCCTGCTCACGCCCTTTGATGGAACTTCCCGGGCCTTCCGGCTGCCGCCAGCTGGCTCCGCGTACGTACTGCCACCAGTTCAGGTGATTGTTGAGGTTCGTCTGTCGGGACGTAGGTGAAAAAACGGCCGATCCGGGCACGAGCATATCCCGTGGGACATTCGGGAAATCCGCCGGGTCCAGCGGTCGCTCGGCGATAGTTTGGAAGCCGGTAGCTTCCACGAAGCGGGCAAACTGGGCGTTGGTTACTTCGTGCTCATCCATCCAGAAACCGGTAACAGTAACCGGGTGAACAGGCCGGGCATCTTCAAACTCTTCGGAACCCATGCTGAACGTGCCACCGGGTATCCATACCATTTTTACGTCATCCGATCCCAGGAAATCATATTCTTTTTCTGCGCCGGCAATTGCTGAAGCGCGGGATGGTATACCGTCCGAAACGCAGTGGACGCTATCCGGTAAATGGGCGCCTGTCTCCGTTGCCTGCCGTTCGCTGTTTTGGCACGATACAAACGCACCCAGCAGGAGCAGACATCCGGTATAATATTTTAATAGGATCATATGCTTTCAGTGTTGTTATTAAACCTGATTGTTTTCGCAATAAGCGTGTCCAAGTTAGCAAAAATATCTCGTGACTGTATGGATAACGGGATTTTATCATAACATCTTTGATCAGAACAGGTCTCTCAGCGCCTGTGTGGCCGCATGATATCCGCTCATGCCATGTACGCCGCCGCCGGGTGGTGTGGAAGCTGAACAGATATAGATGCCTTTAGCAGAGGTGCGATAGGGGGATAGCCGAAGTGCCGGCCGGTTGAACAGCTGGGCGATATTCACCACACCACCGTTGATGTCACCGCCGATGTAATTGGCATTATAGGCCTGCATCTGAGCAGAATTGTAGGTATGCGCAGCCAGTATGGTGTCTTTAAAGCCGGGGGCGAACCGCTCCACCTGAGTCTCGATGGCGCGGGTCATATCTTTCGTGGATCCGTTGGGGACATGGCAGTACGCCCAGCCGGTATGCTGTCCGTCCGGTGCCCGGCTGTCATCGAAAACGCTTTGCTGGGCCACCAGTACGAACGGTTTCTCCGGATGGTGCCCGTTCCAAACCTCCTGTTCTGATCGGGCTATTTCTTCAAACGTGTTGCCCAGGTGGACGGTACCTGCCCGCCTGGCAGGTGCTGCCCGGAATGGGATGGGCTCACGCAATGCCCAGTCGACTTTAAACACCCCCATGCCATAGCGGTGCCGCCTGATCTGCCATTTGTAAAGTGTGGACAGCCGGTCGCCGCAGATTTCCAGCAGTTGCCGGGGCGAGGTGTCGAACAGGATGGCTTTTGCCGAGGGCAGCTCACCGAGCGAGGAGACGGTTGTATTTGTTTGGATTGTTCCGCCTAAGGAGGTGAAATAGGCTCCCAGGGCATCGGCTATCCGTTGTGAGCCGCCCCTGGGAAGAGGCCATCCACCGATGTGCCCGGCTATGGTAAGCACAAAGCCGATGGCTGATGAGGTGAGCGCGGTGAGCGGGATCATGCTGTGGGCAACCATCCCGGCCCAAAGCCCCCTCGCTTCCTTGGTCCGGAATGCAGAAGCTATCTGTTTACCCGATTGGAGCGACTTCATGCCGAACGCTGCCAGTGCCAGCGGATGCCGGGGAAGTTTGACCATCGGGCCGAGGATATGCCGGTCTATTTTCGACCAGTTTTTAAGGAGTGGTGTGAACAGGTTGAGATAAGCCAGCCGGTCTGCTCCCAAACCGGCTGCTGTTTCTTCTATTGATTGCAATAAAACCGCTGCGCTGCCATCGTCAAACGGATGGGCGGCTAATACTTCGGGGTGGATGTATTCCAGTCCCAACGGTCCCAGGGGCAGTGTCCGGAAAAAGGGAGAGGCAAAGCCCATGGGGTGGATGGCGGAACAGACATCGTGCCGGAAACCCGGTAAGGTGAGTTCCTGCGTGCGCATGCCACCGCCGATGGTAGCCTTGGCTTCCAGTAACAGCACAGAAAGTCCTTCCTGCTGCAGCGTGATGGCGGCTGCCAATCCATTAGGGCCTGACCCTACTACTACAGCATCGTAATTTGTCATGATACTGATTTACCCGAACAACAGGTAAGCGATGATAAGTGTGACGATAATATTGAATGTCTGTGCGATCAGGAATACATAAAATGGTTTCGGACTGTTATTCTTAATCAGGTCCCTGAAATTGGTTTCCAGTCCGATGCTCGTAAACGCCAGCGCAAACCAAAGTCCCTGGACGCTTTTGACGGTACCCTTGGCTGCAGAAACTGTTTCCGGGCTCAGCACAAAAGAAAACAGCAGGGATGCACCCACGAAGCCGATCACGAACTTCGGAAAACGCTCCCAGATCACACCGAGCCCGGGCCTGTTCGCAGGGTCGGCACCGGCAGGATGATTGGTATAGGTCCAGTACACGGAGATGGCCAGCGCAGCGATTCCCAGCAAGACGTTCTGTGAGAATTTTACGATCGTGCTGATCTCCAGTGCCCGTTCCCCCACCAGGCTTCCGGAGGCGACTACCGCTCCGGTGGTGTCAATGCTGCCCCCCAGCCAGGCGCCTGTCACTTCCTGTGAAAGGCCAAGGTACTTCGCCAGGTAGGGCATGCCGATCATCATGGGTACGGCCGTAATGAGCACCATGGATACCACATAGGATAATTTTTTTGAGTCGCCCTGGATGGCACCTGACGTGGCTATGGCAGCGGATACGCCGCAGATGGATACCGCACTGGAGAGCATCATGGTCAGTTCGTTATCGACCCGGAGCTTTTTACAGAGCCAGAAGGCAAAATACCATACCGACAAAACGACGACCAAGGCCTGGACCAGGCCCAGACTGCCCGCTTTTAAAATATCCCCGAAGATCACATTTGTACCAAGCAGCACCAACCCGATTTTCACCAATAGTTCTGCATTGAGTGCCTCTTTGAACCATTGGGGTAGTTTGAACAGGTTTCCGATGAGTAAACCAACCAACAAGCCGAATATCACCGCTTCCAGACCAAGATCTTTCAGCGTACGGTTGCCGGCAAAGATGAGGGCAGCAGCGGTTAATACAAAAATAACAGGAAACGTTTTCAGGACAGGTGACAGCGGTTTGCCGGTGAGCCGTGCTCCCAGCAGGACAATTGCATACGCAAACAGGAATTGGATGCCTAGGTTGGCCAGGTTATCGCTGCTGAAAAGCGGTAGGATCTGGTCGGCGGTTGTCCAGCTGTAACGGGGAGACGGCAGGGCCAGACCTGCAACTACGAGGAGAATGATCAGAAAACCAAGGGCCACCACTGCCCAGTCTTCTGACAGGAGCAGTTTTTTGGAAGATAAGGTCATGTTTTGAACGATGTTGTTTTTGAAATCGAGCGAATGATGACAAGTTTAAGGTTTTTTTGAAAGAAATCATACTTGCCTGTTAGTTTTTTGTTTCCAGATATACCACCACCTTTTCCTTGAGCGCATCCATTATTTTCCGGAGAAGATATGCAGCAGATGCTCGTCCAGGTCACTGATATGAGCCAATGTTTCCTTCGTTGCCCATAAATGAAGGAAACATTGGCGCCGGTTAATTACAGCGGCATGTTGTAAAATTCCCCATTTCCGATAACTACATGGCCTACGCGCCAGCTTTTCCATAAAGGCGGAGTAAGCCCGTCCTCCCAGGTGAGGAGACTTTGTTGCAGTTCGCTGACTTTGCCGGGGTTCGATGACGCCAGGTCATGCTCTTCCTTCTGATCTGTTGTCAGATTATACAGCTGTACCTGTTGATTCTGTTCGTTTACCAGCAATTTCCAATCATCTTTGCGTACCGCTTTTTGAAAGCCATGGCGCCAGAAAAGTTGTTCGTGCGGCAGTTGTTGTGTTTCTCCGGTGATGTAGGGTACGAGATCTGTTCCGTCATAGGGCCTGTCTGCAGGCAATGCCAGGCCTGCAGCGGCTGAACTGGTCGTAAAAATATCCAATAAACTTACCGGTGCATGTATTACTTTATTTGCTGGTAGCTTCGCCGGCCATTTCACCAGATAAGGTACTCTGACACCTCCTTCAAACTGCGTGATCTTGCCACCTTTTAGCGGAACGTTGTCCGTAAGTCCGGTATAACTCGCACCACCGTTGTCCCCTATAAAGAAGATCAGCGTATTATCTTCAAGCCCCGCCGCCTTTAGTTTGGCGGTGATTTTTCCTACGGCATGATCGAGTGCGGCTATCATCGCATAATACGTACGTTTTTTATCGTCCTGTATATGTGACAGCTGGTCATAATAGGTTTTGGGAGCCTGTATAGGCGTATGCGGAGCGTTAAATGGCACGTACAGGAAGAATGGATGCTTTCTGTTCAGGTCAATGAAACGTACCGCCTCAGATGCCAGCCGGTCCGTAAGATATTCTTCCACTTCTGCGGGTTCACCATTTTCCCGGATGGCACGGTCGCCTTTTCTGTTGCCCCACTTAAATTGTTTTTCGTACGCCAGAGCTTCGCTGACGATGGCTGAATCGGCTGAATCGGTGGTATAATAGGTGGAACCGCCCAGGAAACCGAAGTGATGGTCAAACCCTCTGGCCTCGGGGTAAAACTCCGGCAGGTAGCCCAGATGCCACTTGCCGATAATGGCAGTTTTATAACCATTTTGTTTTAAATGCTGGGCAAGGGTGATCTCTGTTACCGGCAATCCCTGCCGGGTTGCTGCGTCGTAGTTTTCAGGCTGGTAAGATAACAGATGTCCGCCAGGTGTGGGTTTGACAGTATGCGGATCAATACCTGCCTCATGGATCTGAAACTCATGGCCAAAACGTTGTTGGTAACGCCCGGTGATCAGTCCGGCACGTGAAGGTCCGCATATCGGGGCGGTGGCATATCCCTGCGTGAACGTAATGCCACTGATGCCAATGGAATCGATATGCGGCGTTTGGACCTGCCTGCCTCCGTATGCTGAAATATCGCTCCAGCCCAGGTCGTCAGCTAATATCACTACGATATTTGGCTTGGGAACTGGCTTTTCGGTTTGGCATCCGCAGAAAATAAACAGCGCGAGAAACGCAGATGAGTAGTTGATGAATACAGGCTTTTTCATTGAATTCGTGTTTTAACTATGTGTTGAAATGAGCGTATGATTGAGTGTATGGCCAATACCGGGCTGATCACTGACGGCAATGTACCCATCATTGAATTCTTCCGCGGGGTAGATAAGCTGAGCGCGCCATTCCACCTCGCCGTGCGCGAGTTCAACAATGGTAAAGTTGGGTATGCCGGCTACGGCTTGCACCGTAGCAGCGGTGGCTACCGGGCCGCTGGGATTGTGCGGGGCGATGTGCAGGCCGTATGTTTCGGCATGGGCGGCAATGTTCCGCAGTTCCTGGATACCGCCGCAATGCTTCACATCCGGCATCAGGATATCCAGTGCTTTGGTGTCGATCAGCGGTGCAAATCCTTCCCGTCCGAAAATGGATTCACCACCGGCCGTGGCCCTGGATGTAGAATCGGTGATGGCTTTTGTTGCCTGTACATACCGTTGCGGATTAACGGCTTCTTCAAACCAGAATAAATGGAAAGGTTCCACCTGGCGCGCTACCCGGATACCGAGGGCTTCATCCAGATGGCTGTGCACATCGACCAGCAGGTCGATGCTGTCACCTATCGTGCTGCGAACGGCCGCTATACACGCTATCGCATGTTCAATGTCTGCTTGGATCTGCTGTGGCTTGGAGGGAAGTGGTTTCATCTCATCAAAAGGGGCTAATTTGATCGCTTTGAACCCTTGTTTCACCGCCTGTTCGGCATTGCGCTGGAAAGCATGGGCGGGACGCCTGCCGTTGCTGTCACGTTCATTGGTCGCCCGGTTGATATTGGCATATACTTTCACCTGGTCGCGGATTTTGCCGCCGAGCAACTGGTGCACGGGAATGCCCAGCACTTTGCCTTTGATATCCCACAAGGCTTGTTCTATCCCGCTGAAGGCCGTTGCGGATAGTCTGGACGCAGCTGCATGTTTCCAGCCACGTTGCCGGTATTGTTCCGTTGCGAAGGGGGATTCACCTTTTACCAGCTCGTAGAATTTCGCGATCTCTTTGCGGATCAGCTGTTGTTCTTCGGCAGTAACGGCTTTGACTCCCTGCGATGCTTCTCCTAAGCCCGTGATCCCCTTATTGGTGTGCAGCTCAATAAATACCCAGCTCCCCCGGTGGTTTACTTTTACGATATGGACACGGATGTCCGTGATGGTTAAACCCCGTGCTTCACGGGCTGCAAAAGGTGTCAGAACCGCAGGGAACAGTGAAGATGCAGCCGCTGTTTTTATAAAACTTCGTCGGGATGTGGTGTTCGTTTTCATCGTTATTGATTTCATTGGGCGGATGGCTGTGTTATTTCAATACGCTTTACAGTCCCGGTAAACGGGAACGGTGCGGCGTATGCCTTGGTAACCGGGATAGTGGCATCTTTGCCCGCACTGATACCATCCCAGCCGAATGAATTGAGATACGCATTTCTGGCGGGTATATTACGTTCCGCGACCTTCGTTTCATTAATATGGAGTGTCACCGTATTGGCGGACGTGAAATGAATGTGCACCGTATGTTTTCCTGCAGGTAGTGGCTTGTCAGCTTCGAGGGTGATTTCGTCGGTACCATCGGTAAGCGTAAAATACAATTTATTGTTTTTGATAAACAAGGTGGTACCTCCCCGGTTAAAACCTCCGCTGGACAAAATGACTCCCTCAGGAATGTTGCTCCCTGTAGTTTCCACATCAGCAGTTATTTTCACTTCACCCTGGCCAACTGGTACTTTTGTTCTGCTGGTAGTGCCTTCATAAATGACCGATCTTTCCCTGATAACCGGTGCCGGCACACCTGCGCGGTAGTCGCGTAATGGATAAACGTGATATTTAACCGCTTCTTCGTGGAAAAGGGATTTTAGTTCGTTGAGTTTTTCCGGGTGTTTTGCGGCCAGGTCTGTAGTTTCATTCCAGTCTTTATTGATGTGGTATAACTCCCACTTGTCTGCAGCGAATGGGGTTGGGTTAAAATGCGGATCGGTTTCACCATCACCAAAATAACCGCGCGGATGATACACGGAAGCCTTCCACCCATCTTTATAAATAGCTCTTCCGCCGTGTATTTCATAATATTGGGTGGTCCGTTTTGAGGCAGCACTGGCATGGTCAATGGAATAGGCCAGGCTGATACCGTGTATAGGCTGTTGTTTATAGCCGTTGATCACTTCCGGTACGGTGACACCGGCTACTTCAACTGCAGTCGGCAACAGATCGATAACATGACCGTACTGTGCGCGGATTCCACCTTTTTCTTTAATGCCTGCGGGATAATGAACAATAAGCGGATTGTGCGTGGCGCCCTCTGAATTAGCATCGCTTTTCCAGTACCGGAATGGCGTATTGGTAGCCTGCGACCAGCCCAGCGGATAGTTCGGATACGTCAGTTCAGTCCCTATTTTATCGTATTGATCCAGCAGCTTGGCTATGTCATGGCCCCTGGAGCTTTTCGGCGAACCGGTTGTGCCGGTATAGCTGCCTTCTTTACTGCCGCCATTATCGCCAATGATTACGAATACAAGCGTATTGTCAAGCTGCCCGATCTGCCCGAGGTAGTTAATGATACGGCCGATTTCATGGTCGGTATAGGAGAGGAAAGCAGCGTATACTTCAAAGAAACGTGCATATACTTTTTTTTCATCGGCAGATAATGCATTCCATGCCTGGATACCGCTTTGCCGCTCGGGTAAAACAGTACCGGCAGGTAGTAAGCCCAGCGCTTGCTGCCGTTTAAATACTTCTTCGCGGTACTGGTCCCAGCCACCGTCAAATTTACCTTTGTACCGGTCAATCCATTCCCTGGCTACCTGGTGAGGAGAATGGGTGGCTCCGGTGGCCAGATATAAGAAGAAAGGTTTTTCAGGCGCGGCCGACTTCTGGTTCGCGATGTAGGAAATGGCTTTGTCGGCAAGCAGTTCATTCAGGTGTTTGTTGTTCGGCTCAATATCCACCTGGGCCACTCCCTCTACCAGGTCGGGGTGCCACTGATCGGTAGCGCCACCTAAAAATCCGTAGAACTGGTCGAAGCCGCGCCCGGTGGGATAGCGGTTAAACGGTCCTGCCGCTGTCAGATCGATTGAACGGTTGCCGTGCCATTTGCCAAGGGCAAAGGTGTTGTAGCCGTTTTCACGGAAAATTTCGGCCACGGTGCCTGCTTCGAACGGAATGTCACCCGAATATCCGGGCGTACCTATGCCAAGTTCAGCATGATGCCCCATGCCTACACTGTGTGCATTTCTGCCGGTAAGCAATGCCGCCCTGGTGGGGCTGCAGATACCGGTAGTATGAAAGTTTGTATAGCGTAAGCCGTTGTTGGCCAGCTGTTCAAAAGTGGGTGTTTCGATCAGTCCGCCAAAAGCAGAGGATGCGCCGAAGCCCACGTCATCAAGCAGGATCCATAGCACGTTTGGGGCCCCTTCCGGTGCTTTCGTGCGCTCCGGCCACCACTGCTCCGTTTCTTCGATGGTTTGGCCTATCTTGCCTTTAAAGGGTTGCAGGGGACTGTGCTGTGCCCATATCAGTGAAAAACTGCCCGGCACCAATAGTGCGGTAAGCAATACGTTCTCTATTATTCGTTTCATAACATCTTTTTATCAGTGAAATAAAATATACTATCCGGTCGGGTTAATCTTCCCAGTTTGGATTTTGTGTTAATTTCGGATTGCGCTGGATTTCCAGGTACGGAACGGGATACAGATAATGTTTTTCAGCGACGTTGGTTTTTCCTGCTTCCCTCAGGTTTTTGAGCAGTGTTCCCCGTCCTTCCGGGCCTACACCGGTTATCTCGCTTCCTGTCTGGCGTATCAGGTCAAAGTACCGCTGGAATTCGTAAATGAGCTCCAGGCGGCGGTCCAGGTAAAGCGAATCGCGGAACTGATCTTTGGATAGCCCATCCAGAGGATCCAGTCCGGCTCTCTTTCTTACGCGGTTATAGGAGGTGTATGCCTTTGACGTAGGTCCGTTCAGCTCGTTTTCCGCTTCTGCATGTATGAGCAGGATTTCGGCGAACCGCAATATCGGGGTGTTGGCCGATGATTCATTGGTGCTTGAAATCGCGCCGGGATCCCAGTACTTATTGAAAAACGGAGTAGAGTCTCCCGGTACGGCCGGGTCATTCAGCTGTCCGTACCACCTGCCGTTTGCAGGACTTTGAAAGCTGGTAACAAACGTTACGTCCCTCCGTTTATCTTTTGGTGAATATAATTTATATACACTGAAAAACTTATCAGTACCTTTGGTATAAAACGGTACCTGATCGCCGTAGCTGCCCACCAGACCGGGTATGCCGGTAAATATGGCCCTTCTGGTTGACGCATGCCCCTGGCCCTGTGCAAACCCTTTGAACTGAGCGGAGAAAATATGTTCCTCGTTGTTTTTATAGGCGGGAAGGAAAACATGAGCGTAGTTTTCAACCAGGTTGTACCCATAGGGGCCGTTGATCACTTCTTCGGCGACCTGCACCGCTTTCCCCCATTCCCGGCGCGTAAGGTGCACTTTTGATAACAGCGATTTGGCAGCACCCGCAGTGGCACGCCCTTTTTCGCCTGAGGCTCCCACACTGAAGTGGTTGGCAGAGGCCGTAAGGTCGGCAATGATCTGGGCATATACTTCCTCTTTTGGTGTCCGGGGAACCTGCA
>CAZJKM010000082.1:0-12104 GCA_964546645.1 uncultured Sphingobacteriaceae bacterium | reverse complement strand
CGATGCAGCAAATATTAGGGCAATTTAGAATGAATATAAATTGCTAATTAGCGTCATCAAATTGTCAGGGATCCCTTAATAAGTTATACTTTTGTCGGTCGGAAAAAGGCGTTAAAACTCGTTTTATCTCCTACCCATTTGTTTTACTCGTAAAAAATTGAATAAAGCTCTCAATATGAGAAATATCTTATTGTTTTTCGGAAGTATTGTGAAAAGGTTAGCCGTGCTGGCCGTCATAGGTCTCACGGCGGTTTCGTTTGCGCAGGCTCAGGATGTAAAGGCAGGGGAGGTCCTGTTTAAGAAGAGCTGTTCTTCCTGTCATAAAGTATATGGTAAGGTACTCGGGCCGGAACTTGCCGGAATGAGTGAGCGCCATTCGGAAGAGTGGCTGATCAGCTGGATCCGCAACTCCCAGGCAATGGTTGCCGCGGGTGATCCGACGGCAGTAGCACTGTTTGAGCAATATAAGACGGTGATGTCCTCTTTTCCGACTTTCTCCGACGATGATATCAGGAATATCATCGGCTATGTAAAAGCGGAAGAAGATAAAAAAGCGGCCGGTGCACAAGCCGGTGCGGAAGGTGGAGCTGCCGGGGCAGGAGCTGCGGCGGGTAGTGGTGAGGTGAGCAACTTCATGCTGCTGGGGCTGATTGCCGTGATCGTGCTGGCATTCCTGGTGATTGTCATCCTGAACCGGGTGGTCGGTACACTGGAAAAAGTGATCCTGAAAAATAAGGATCTGATCGTGGCGCAGGAGGAAGAGGAAGAGGCGTCCGGCAAAGATTACCTGGCTACGGTAAAAAAGCTCGCTAAGAACAAGAAACTGCTGTTTTTCGCCATATTGATGGTGACGGTATTCCTGGGGGCTGCCGGCTGGAAGACCCTGTGGAATGTGGGTGTACACGAAGGCTACATGCCGGTGCAGCCGATCAAGTTCTCCCACCAGCTGCACGCAGGGGTTAACCAGATCGATTGCCAGTACTGCCACTCAGGCGCCTTTAAATCCAAAAACGCCTCTATCCCTTCGGCTAACGTGTGTATGAACTGTCACCAGGGTGTGACCGGCTCGGAAAAATACGGCGGTGAAACCTCTCCCGAGATTGCCAAAATATACCGTGCACTCGATTGGAATCCCGAGACCCGCGAATATGGTAACAACCCGCGCCCCATTGAATGGGTGCGTGTCCACAACCTGCCGGATTTCGCTTATTTCAATCACTCGCAGCACGTAACGGTTGCCGGTGTGGAGTGCCAGACCTGCCACGGTCCGGTTGAAACCATGGAAGAAGTCTATCAGTATTCACCGCTGACGATGAAATGGTGTGTGGACTGCCACCAGGCAACGGAAGTGAACCACCAGGATAATGCTTATTATGACCAGCTGATCGCTGCCCACGACAAACTGAAAAAGGGTGAGAAAGTAACGGCAGCTATGATGGGTGGTCTGGAATGTGGTAAATGCCACTATTAATCATATACAAACTAAACAAAGAAAATACGCATCTTAGATAACGCTTAAATGGATAGCAACAAGAAATATTGGAAAGGTTTAGAAGAACTGCAGCAAACCCCGGCTTTTGTGGAAAAAAGCAGGGGAGAATTTGCAGAATCGCTTCCCATTGAGAACGTATTAAGTGAAGCCGGTTTAAGCACCAAAACCCCCCGCCGTGATTTCCTGAAGGCACTGGGGTTCGGCTTGGGAGCGGTTTCCCTAGCGGCGTGCAACCGCACACCGGTACATAAAGCAGTTCCTTATCTGATCAAACCGGAAGAGGTAACTCCCGGTATTCCCAACTACTATGCATCCAGCTACAATGGACAGAGTGTATTGGTGAAAACCCGTGAGGGGCGCCCTATCCTGATTGAAGCCAACCCGGCGGCAAAAGGACTCAACTGTGGTACAGATGCTGCTACGCAGGCTTCTGTGCTGGATCTGTATGATATGTCCAAGCTGCAGAAGCCACGCTACAAGGGCCTGGATACGGAATGGGATACCCTGGATAAACAGGTAACGGCTGCACTGACTGCTGCCGCAGCAGCCGGAAAGCAGATCCGCATTGTGTCATCCACCATCAACAGCCCTTCCGGCCTGGCGGCGATCGCCCGCTTTACAGAAAAATATCCGACGGCAAAACTGGTGGAGGTAGATGCGGTTTCCTATGCAGGTATCATTAAGGCAAACCGGGACAGTTTCGGAAAAGCCGTACTGCCACATTACCGTTTCGACCAGGCTGACGTGATTGTCAGCGTGGCGGCTGATTTTATCGGTACCTGGCTGAGCGGGGAGGAGCATACCCAACAGTATATCTCGAATCGCGACTATAAATCATTGCAGAAAGGCAGGATGTCGCGCCATATCCAGTTTGAAGGAGGTATGAGCCTGACCGGGACGAATGCCGATGTCCGTATTGCGATCAAACCTTCTGAAGAAGGCCCGCTGCTGATCGCCCTTTACAACGAGATCACCGGTTCTTCCCTGCCGGGCGCACTGACGACTAATCAGAAGGCGCAGACGGCCCTGAAGCTGGTTGCCAAAGAACTGCTGCAGGCCAAAGGCCGCGCGGTACTGGTAGCCGGTGCAAATGATGTGGCCATACAAACGATTACCAATGCCATCAATGCGGCGCTGGACAGCTATGGTGCGACCATTGACCTGGATAGACCGTCTTACCAGTTTAAAGGCAATGATGATGATTTTGCCACCTTCCTGCAGGAAGCCGGCCGGGGAGAGGTGGAGGTCGCTTTCTTCCTGAACAGCAATCCTGTTTACGATTATTTCGACCAGAAAGCGGTGGAGGAAGCCCTTGGTAAAATCAAGTTTAAAGTATCGTTCGCTGACCGGGAAGACGAAACGGCAGCGAAGGCTGACGCTATCGCCCCGAACCGCAATTACCTGGAGTCGTGGGGTGACGGCAACGCCTTGGAAGGCTATTATACGGTTATACAGCCAACGATCAACCCGATATTTGATACCCGCCAGGCAGAGCAGAGCCTGCTGGTATGGGCAGAAGACCAGACTGACTATTATGACTTTGTCAGGAATGTCTGGGAAACCCAAATCCTTCCCGGTAGCAGCAAAACATGGAAAGAGGTATTGCAGACCGGTTTTGAGTATAAAGAAGGAACGGCTGCCGCTACCTATTCCTTCAGCCTGGCGCTGGAGGGTGTAACCTCGGCCATTACCGCCCGCAGCAACGAGCTGGCGAAGGATGTGGAAGTACAGCTGTACCAAAGCATTGCCTTAAAAGATGGTAAGCAGGGGAACAATGCCTACCTGCAGGAATTGCCCGATCCCGTATCGAAAGTCACCTGGGATAACTACGCAGCTATTAATCCGAAATTTGCGGAATCGCTCGGGCTGGGTGAACATAGCCTGGTGGAGGTTACCGGTGAAAACGGGTATACCATCACCCTGCCGGTGCTGCTGCAGCCCGGCCAGGCGAACGGAACCGTGTCCATCGCCATCGGATATGGCCGTACCCATGCAGGTAAGGCCGGTAACGGCGTAGGAAAGAATGCTTATCCCCTGGCTGGACTGGCCAATGGTGTCGTGCAGTTTAACACGACAGCTACGCTGAAAAAAGCAGCCGGTACCTATGAGCTGGCCCAGACACAGACACACCATACCATTGAGGGCCGTAATATTGTCCGCGAAACCACGTTCCGGGAATATCAGAAGGACCCGGCAAGCGGTAGCGGTAACCACGGTACCAAACACCAGACCTACGATCTGTGGGACAAATACGAATCACCCGGCCATAAATGGGTGATGGCTATTGACCTGAATGCCTGTACGGGATGCGGATCGTGTATTGTAGCCTGTAACATTGAAAACAACATTCCGGTAGTAGGACGTGACGAGGTACGCCGCCGCCGCGAAATGCACTGGATGCGGGTGGACCGCTATTATACCATTGAACAGGATGGTAATTCCTATACGAAAGAAGACGACATCAGGAGCCTGGACGACCTGGAGAATGTATCGGTAGTACACCAGCCGATGATGTGCCAGCATTGCGACCACGCTCCCTGTGAAACGGTCTGTCCGGTACTGGCTACCGTGCACTCATCGGAAGGACTGAACCACATGGCGTATAACCGTTGTTTCGGTACACGGTATTGTGCAAACAACTGCCCGTATAAAGTTCGCCGCTTCAATTGGTTTAACTACTGGAACGACTCCCGGTTCGATAATTACCTGAACAATGAGTTTACCCAGCTGATCCTGAATCCGGATGTCACGTCCCGCTCACGGGGGGTTATGGAAAAATGCTCGATGTGTATCCAGCGGATCCAGGCTGGTAAACTGCAGGCGAAAATGGAGAAACGTCCGCTGAAAGATGGTGATATCACACTTGCCTGCGGGTCTGCCTGCTCGGCGAATGCCATCATCTTCGGTGACATCAACGATCCGGAGTCGGAAGTGTCAAAGGCACTGCGCAATGAGCGTGTGTATTACATATTGGAAGAGATCAATGTCCAGTCCAATATCGGTTATATGACGAAAGTGAGAAATAATACATTGGACGCTTAGTGTCGGTTTAATTAAGATTGTAAACAAAGCATATGTCATCGCATAACGAATCAATAATCAGGGAACCACTAATCACGGGTAACGACATTACGTATGCCAAAATAACGAATGATATACTGGTTCCGGTAGAGAATAAACCCAATAAAGCCTGGTGGATAGGTTTCACGCTGGCGGCACTGGGTGCTTTGCTCTGGGTATTTAGTGTAAGTTACACTTTTTGGACCGGTATTGGTGCCTGGGGGCTGAATAAAACCGTCGGCTGGGCCTGGGATATCACGGACTTCGTTTGGTGGGTTGGTATCGGCCACGCCGGAACACTGATTTCTGCGGTATTGCTGCTGTTCCGCCAGAACTGGCGGAATTCCATCAACCGCTCGGCCGAGGCAATGACGATCTTCGCGGTGATCTGTGCCGCTACCTATGTGGTGGCCCACATGGGCCGACCGTGGCTGGCCTACTGGATTTTTCCGCTGCCGAACCAGTTCGGTTCGCTGTGGGTGAACTTTAACTCACCGCTCGTGTGGGACGCTTTTGCGATCTCCACTTACTTTACGGTATCCCTTGTTTTCTGGTACTGCGGCCTGCTTCCGGACATCGCCAGTGTGCGTGACCGGGCACGGGGACTGAAGAGAAGGGTTTATTCCGTGATGTCTTTCGGGTGGAACGGATCGGTGAAAACCTGGCAGCGTTTCGAAATTGTGTCGCTGGTACTGGCGGGTATTTCCACACCACTGGTACTCTCTGTTCACACGATCGTATCCATGGACTTTGCCACTTCGGTAATTCCGGGTTGGCACACCACGATCTTCCCGCCGTACTTCGTTGCGGGAGCGATCTTCTCCGGGTTTGCGATGGTACAGACGCTGCTGCTGGTGATGCGGAAAGTGCTGAATTTCGAGAACTATATTACGATGTTCCACATCGAGTCCATGAATAAAATTATCATGGTAACCGGTTCGATTGTGGGTATCGCTTATCTGACGGAGCTTTTCATTGCCTGGTATTCAGGGTCTGAATATGAAATGTATGCGTTTGCAAACCGCGTATCGGGCCCCTATTGGTGGGCTTACTGGACCATGATGACGTGTAACGTGATCTCACCCCAGCTCTTCTGGTTCAAAAAGATCCGCACCAGTATTCCGGTTTCGTGGGTACTCTCCATCGTCGTGAATATCGGGATGTGGTTTGAGCGTTTCGTGATCATCGTTACGTCACTCCACCGGGATTATCTCCCGTCCAGCTGGGCGATGTTCTATCCGAGCTGGGTGGATGTGGGTATTTTCATCGGATCTATCGGCCTTTTCTTTACGCTGTTCCTCCTGTTCCTGCGCTTCCTGCCCGGTATCGCCATAGCAGAAGTGAAACTGCTGCTGAAGAGCGCCAGCCTGCAGCATAAGAAGAAGCTGATCGCTGAAGGCCATCTCCAACCCGAGCAGGTGGAGTTCTTCAAGGCGTCGTTAACGAAATATGATGCGGTAACCGAAGAGGAAATCAAAGAATTAAAATAACAGCAATGAGCCATACGAAATATATATTAGGAAGTTTTGCTGATCCGGACGAAATGATGGACGGGATCGATAAACTGCAGGCGAACCATATCCGTATTTACGACTGTTTCACACCTATGCCGATCCACGGGATCGAGGCGAAGTTAGGTGTAAAGCGTTCCAGACTGCCGGTTGCCGCTTTCCTTTTCGGGATCACCGGTACGATCAGCGCCATCGGTCTGCTGTATTATACCATGGCGTATGACTGGCCGATGAATATCGGCGGGAAGCCGGCCCTGGCGATGCCCGACTTTGTTCCGGTCACCTTTGAGCTGACCATTCTGTTCTGCGCACTGGGGATGGTGGCTACCTTCTTTTTCAGGAATCACCTGTTCCCGGGACGCGCACCACGGGTAATGGATTTCCGTGCCACGGACGACCGCTTTATTATTGCAGTGGATGCCCGGGAAAATGCCGATCATGAAAAGATAGATGCCCTGTTGCGTGAAGCAGGTGCTGTAGATGTATTGCACAATGAAAGGAAGTATGTTAGCTATGAATAAAATCAAACTGGTCGGAACGTTCTGCACGGCGGTGGTGCTGGTGGCGGCGGTATCCTGCGGTGATCAGAAAACCCGCAGTACCGGCTGGGAGTTTTCACGGAACATGTATGATCCGATCGGTTACAATCCGGATCAGCCCAATAAGAATTTTGCAAATGGTATGACGGCACAGCTGCCACCGGAAGGAACCACCCCGGTAGGTTTTGAGCGCTTTGAATACCCGGCTTCACTGGAGGGATACGAGGCAGCAGGTGCCGGATTGGTAAATCCGTTGGTGCATACGCAGCAGACCCTGGAAGAAGGGGCCATGTTGTATAAGTCGTTCTGTTCGCCGTGCCACGGACCGGAAGGAAAAGGTGATGGATCCATCACAAAGGATCGCCGTCTGGAGTCTAAAACGGAATCCAGGCAATTGGAGAATTTCCCCCCTCCGCCGTCATATGCCGCCAGTGATGGTGCTAATTCTTCCCGGGGTGGTTTGATGAAAGACCTGCCTGATGGTAAGATTTACCACGCTATCTATTACGGTGTCGGACTGATGGGATCGCACGCGTCCCAGTTGTCTCCCGACGAACGCTGGAAAGTGGTTATGTATGTAAGGGAATTACAAAAGAAATAGTATTAATATCAGATATAAATGGGAACTCATAGTCATCATCATACGTACAACTTTAGCGAACGTTCTGAATTTGCCGGGAAAGCTAAGGTGCTGAGTTTAATAGGTATCGCCGTCGGTATTGCTGCTATTGCTTACGGGTTACTGGCAGGCGACCATGTTATGGTGGAGCGCACTTATGCCAACCTGCTGCTTATGAGCTATTACTTCACCTGTGTGTGTGCTGCCGGGGCGTTTTTCCTGGCCCTGCAGTTTGTGGCACAGGCTGGCTGGTCAGCCGGGATGATACGCATTCCGCAGGCGATGGCCAGCGTATTACCGATTGCGTCACTGCTGTTATTGGTTATTGTCACCACCGGTCTTTTATCGCATAATCTGTACCATCACTGGTATGCCGAAGGGTTAACGGATCCGGCCAGTCCCAATTACGACAAGCTGGTCGCCGGCAAAGCTGCTTTTCTGAATGCCCCGGGATTCCTGCTGCGGCAGGTGATATTTATGGGTTCATACAGTATCTGCGCCTGGCTGTTGGCAAAATATTCCTATAATGAGGACCTGGAAGGCGGACTTAACTCGTATAAAAAGAGTTTCAAACTGTCGGCCCTGTTTCTGGTGATCTTCGGTTTTACAACCCCGATCTGGTCTTTTGATACGGTGATGTCACTCGAGGCACACTGGTTCTCAACCATGTTCGGATGGTATAATTTCGCGGCCCTGTGGGTAAGCGGCCTTTGTGTCATCACGATTATCCTGATCCTCCTGAAGAAATCAGGCTATATGAGCTGGGTGAATGAAAACCACCTGCATGATCTGGGAAATCTTATATTCGGGTTTTCTATTTTCTGGACCTACGTCTGGTTCGCCCAGTTCATGCTGATCTGGTATGCAAACATTCCCGAAGAGACTGTTTATTTTTACAAACGGTGGGAGCCGGAGTATAAGCCCTGGTTTTGGTTGAATTTACTTATTAACTTTGTGGCGCCGGTGCTGATCCTGGTGGATCGTGATGTGAAACGTAAGATGAATATCATGCTGTTTGTCTGCATCCTGCTGCTGTGCGGGCACTGGCTGGATTACTATATCATGATCATGCCGGGTACGGTGGAGACCCATCGTGGCTTCGGACTGATTGAAATCGGAACGGCGCTCGGTTTTGCAGGGTTGTTTACCTTCCTGGTTCTTGGTAAACTGAGTAAACATCCGCTGGCACCGGCAAAGCATCCGTTTTTGGAGGAAAGCCTCCATCACCAGATATAATATCCGTTACAGAGATACAAGGTATAACCGTGAATAAAGAAATGAGCTTTAGAAAATACATTGGTTTTAGAATAGTAGCCGGTCTGATCATGGCTTTCGGGTTGTTTTACCTGGCGCCAGCGCATGCACAATCAACACCTGACAGTGCCGTTACGGATTCGGTTTCTGCATCTGTTCAGGCAGCGGCGGCAGACACAACAGGCGCAGGCCAGGATACGGCCGGAACAACGGTGCCCGGCGATACAGCAGCACCAGCGGTAACCGCGGCACCAGCAGCAGCTCCGGCTGCGTCCGCTGAAGAAGCGGGACCGCAGATCGATCCCCAGGTGTACATTAACTTTATCTATTACGTATTGTTGTTCCTGCTGATCTGTATTATGGTAGCCGTTGCCGGTAAGATTTTACAGGTGTATGAGCTGACCAGCGTGATGCAGGGGCGGAGAAAGGGATTGGACCGGAATAAGGTTCAGGCCTATCTGATGTTGGCAACGCTGTTTGTCGGTATGTACGGTGTGTACTGGTCGTACGTGAACCACGGAGCCATGTCGTGGCGGCCGGCCGCTACAGAGCACGGGGAACGGATTGATGTGATGTTTATTGTGACCACCGTGATCACTACCATCGTATTGGTGTTAACCCACATCGGGTTGTTCTGGTTCCCCTTCAAATACCGGATGCGGCCTAAACATACCGCCTATTTTTATCCGCATAACAATACGCTTGAAAAAATATGGACCATTATTCCGGCAACGGTGCTGACCATCCTGGTACTGTTCGGGTTCTTCACCTGGCGGAATATTACCAATGTACCCCAGGAGATGCAGGACAAGGCACTGAAGATTGAAGTGATGGGTGAGCAGTTCGCCTGGACCATCCGGTATGCGGGCCGTGACAATAAGATCGGCAAACGGAATTACCGGCTTACCACTCCGCTGAATAACGTGGGAATAGACTTTACGGATAAGGGTAGCTGGGATGATATACTCGGCTCGGAGATCGTTATACCGGTCAACAAACCCGTACGGTTCCATATTATTTCAAAGGATATTCTGCACAGTTTTTATATCCCTGATTTCCGTGTGCAGATCAACGCGGTACCTGGCATGACGAATTATTTCCAGTTTATTCCGACCATTACCACGCAGGAAATGCGCGATAAACTGGACGACCAGAAATATGATTACGTCATGCTTTGTGCCAAGATATGCGGCAGTGGCCATTATAACATGCAGAAAACCGTACGTGTGGTCACCCAGAAGGAGTATGAGGAGTGGCTGAGCGAGCAAACGTACTTCTATAATGACGATATGAAGAAGGAATTTGCGTCTAAGGGACAGCAGGAAGAAGTGGAAGGCCAGGAACTGGCGTTGAATAACTAATTATAATACGAAAGATTTTATGTCACATACAGCAGTAGCACATCACGCAGATCATCACGATGCCCACGGGCACCACGAGGAATCGTTCTGGACGAAATACGTGTTCAGCCAGGATCATAAAATGATTGCCAAGCAGTTCCTGATCACAGGCATTATCATGGCCGTATTTGCCATGTTGCTTTCTATCCTGTTCAGGCTGCAGTTGGGCTGGCCGGATAAGGAGTTCCCGATTCTGGAAGTGTTCCTGGGGAAATGGGCAGAAGGCGGCCGCATTAAGCCAGACTTTTTCCTGGCATTGGTTACCATACATGGTACCATCATGGTGTTCTTCGTGCTGACGGCCGGATTGAGTGGTACGTTCAGTAACCTGCTGATTCCCTATCAGCTGGGCGCAAGGGATATGGCCTCTCCGTTTATGAATATGCTGTCATACTGGTTTTTCTTCACCGCCTGTGTAATCATGATCGCTTCTTTCTTCATAGAAAGCGGCCCGGCGAGTTCGGGATGGACCATCTATCCGCCGCTGTCTGCGGTACCGACGGCCATGAGTGGTTCGGGATTGGGAACAACGCTTTGGTTGGCCAGTATGGTGTTATTTATCGCTTCACAGGTGCTGGGCGGGATTAACTATATTTCAACGGTATTGAATATGCGGACCAAAGGAATGGATTTCTGGAAAATGCCGCTTACTATATGGGCCTTTTTCCTGACAGCCATTACCGGTCTGCTCTCATTCCCGGTATTGGTATCTGCCGTGGTGCTGCTGATTTTTGACCGCAGTATGGGTACCAGTTTTTATTTGTCGGACCTGGTGGTGCAGGGGCAGATCCTGCCGAACGAGGGAGGAAGTCCGATCCTGTTCCAGCATTTGTTCTGGTTTCTGGGACACCCGGAGGTATATATCGTACTAATGCCGGCATTGGGCCTGACGTCAGAAGTGATTTCGACCAACTCCCGGAAGCCGATCTTCGGGTACCACGCGATGGTATACTCCCTGATCGGTATCACGACGCTCTCGTTTATCGTATGGGGTCACCACATGTTTGTAACGGGAATGAGTCCGTTCCTGGGAGGGGTGTTTATGATCACCACGCTGATTATTGCCGTCCCGTCCGCCGTGAAAACATTTAACTACCTGGCCACGTTGTGGCGGGGCAATATCCGCTTTACCCCGGCAATGCTGTTTGCGATCGGTATGGTGTCGTTCTTTATATCCGGGGGGGTAACCGGTCTTTTTGTAGGTAACTCCGCATTGGATATCAATTTGCACGATACCTATTTCGTAGTGGCACATTTCCACCTGGTGATGGGCTCGGCATCGATATTCGGGATGCTCGCCGGTGTGTACCATTGGTATCCCAAGATGTTCGGCCGGATGATGAACGAAAATCTGGGCTACCTGCACTTCTGGGTGACCTTTATAGGGGCCTACCTGGTGTTCTTCCCCATGCACTTTATGGGTATTGACGGGGTGCCGCGCAGGTATTATTCCTTTACGGAATTTGCATTTATGGAGAAATGGCTGACGGTGAATACGTTTGTTACCTGGGCCGCCATTGTGGCTGCGCTGGGGCAGGTAGCGTTTATCTGGAACTTCTTCTCGTCCATCCGGTTTGGTAAGAAAGCTACCCAGAACCCCTGGGGAGCGAATACGCTGGAATGGACTACACCGGTGAAGCACATCCATGGTAACTGGCCGGGTGAAATACCAACCGTACACCGCTGGCCGTATGATTACAGCAAGCCGGGTCATCACGAGGATTTTATTCCGCAGACCGTTCCTTTTTCTGAGACCATGAGCTCCAACCTGCCGCACGACTTTGAAGGGAATCCGGAAGCCGAGCGCCTGCAGCGGGAGTGGGACGGGGTCAATAAAGGCGAGACGGCCGGATTGAAAGAATAAGTTCGAGGAAAGGGCTGTCCGGCATGAACAGGTATCCGCAGGGAGAAAAGCGGTTTCTAACGATCAATCTGATAACGATTATTACCCTGTTTGTGCTTATCCTGGCCGGAGGAGTGGTACGGAGTACCGGCTCCGGTATGGGTTGCCCCGATTGGCCGAAATGTTTTGACCGGCTGGTGCCGCCCACAGACAGTACGCAATTACCTGCCGGTTATGAGCAGAAATATATTGCCGGCCGGAAGGCCAAAAATGAGCGCTTCGCCAATATGCTGGATGCGTTCGGTAAAAAAGAGTTGGCTGATAAAATAAGGACGGATGAGTCTATTTTACAGCATGAGGAGTTTAACGCTGCGAAAACATGGACT
>CAZJKM010000081.1:0-12107 GCA_964546645.1 uncultured Sphingobacteriaceae bacterium | reverse complement strand
TTGCCATAACATTAAAATTTAAGATTTATGAATAATTATTAACTGAAATAAGCTTGTTAAACACCGTTTTGTAGTTGTTAGACATCACGATGTCTTTATACATCGTCATGATGTCTTTATACATCTCCATGATGTCTTTATGCATCGTCACGATGTCTTTATACATCGTCGCGATGTCTTTATACATCGTCATGATGTCTTTATACATCGTCATGATGTCTTTATACATCGTCGTGATGTCTTTATACATCGTCATGATGTCTTTATACATAGCGGCTATGTCTTTAGACTTGCCATCTTTTCGTTGTATTCTTCTATTTTTCACGATGTAAAAGTAGATGCCTAACAGGTTCACTGACACCGTTTTCACGAAAAAATGAAAAAAATAAAAACGTTGGGTTTGCGCGTTTTCTACCCTTGGGGTTTCCGTTCGTCCTGCGGACGCTGTTGGTAGAATTTTCGGAAAACGTGGGTATCGGCGTGCTGTAAATAGAACGGTGAGCTGTCGGGGAAAACAGCACCCAGCTCCTGCGGAAGCCGGTGCGGAACGGGCACCTTTTGTTGGAAACCGACCGGGAGAATGATCCTGAAAAGGTTGTATTCCATCAGCTAAGGTTTATGCCGGGTATGGTTACTGTCCTGCAGATATATACGTTTTGCGGATAAGTATGTAGTAGAGCGTATGTGCTTTAAATACTACAAATAGATCCGTATCTTTACGCTCGTGACTGATGTTCTTTCCTAAAGGCATTACGTGATAAATAATCCTTTAATTCACTGTATATCAGTTGTGTGTTAAAATTTATTTAATAATAAATCACTGAATATTAGTGATTTGTGAATTTTGTCATGTACTAAACAGAAATTACCTGGAGCAGGTATTGTAAAAAACAGGCCTATGGGCAACATTTTTACGCTTTAAAGAACTTTAATAGAATGAGGGATCTCGGACCAAAATTACTATATATTGTTTTACTGTTAGTCTTATTTTTAAATGACCTGTATTTTAAATACAGTTATCCCAACCTTTTAACAGGAAAACTGAGTGATTTTACAGGAATAGCCTGTCTCTGCATTGTGGTTATGTCTTTCACGAAGAACAAAAAACTGGTAGTAGCTCTGTTTGCAACCATATCGTTGGGCTTTATCTGGTGGAAATCGCCATATGCTTCCTTCTTTATAGCAGAATGGAATAAAAATACTCGATTTCAGATTTCCAGAGTTGTTGACCGTACAGATTTAGTTGCCCTGATTGTTATTCCGGTATTGCTTTACCACTCAAAATACAGCTATATTTCAAAGAAGCATTTTATCCGTATTCCTATAATCCTGTCTTCACTGATCATTTTTATTTCCACGGCCGGCACACATGGCAGAATGAAACAATATGAATTCGATTGTTCAAAAGATGAGCTGCGAAAATCTATTTTGAATTATTTTGATACGCATGAAGACGCTAAGGTTCCCGATTCCCTGGCGGAGTACACGCAGTATTATAAAGTTAGGCGTTTAGACTCAGATAGCTCAAATTTTTACTTTTACCTTCCTTACGATAACAAGAAAATAATCTATTGGAGTAAATTTTCCGGGAATACAGATAATTGGGATCGTGATCCTACTCAATTGATGCTTATAGGTGTACGAATTGGAGACCAATATACATTGCAAACAAAGGACTCGCTCTCTTATAAAGAGAGACGAGATCTGGCTCTTGTTTTCGAAAGAGAAGTAATACGTAAATTACAGCAAGACATAGGAATGTCAAGTCCAGAGAACTAACGGAAATCGTTGGTATCGACTATTGTTCAATTACTTACTTACACACTTATCGGGAGACTACCGAGGGTTCTAAATTGCTACATACTGATGGAGCTGGCGAAACTGCCCTCCGCGTGAGGTACTCTTAGCGCGTCGCAAATGTAAGTTTGGTGCCTGGGCAGGTATCGTCGCCGGATGGGTAATCTTTTTTACACTCGTTTTTCAGAACTTAAAATCAAAACAGTATCTTCGTCACGTATTAACCATTAATATATCAAAATGAAGAAATTATTGACTATGGTCCTGGTTGGGGCAGCGGTAGCCTGTCAGCAACCTCAGAAAGAGAACACGGAAGAAGCTGCGAATACGAGTGCAATTACCTGTGAGGCGATCGGCCCTGTAAAGCTAAGCTATTCACATGCCGATCTGGAAAAGGAATTTGGGGCTGATAAACTGGCAGACGAAGAGAAAAAAGAAGCGGGTTCCACTCATCACATCACAAAAGTTTTTAAGGATACCCCTGAAGAGGTCATCGTTCGCTGGACAGAGAAGGCGGCTCCTTTTGTAAAGGCCGCCAGTCTGACCATATCCAACGAACTTAGTCCTTACGCAACAGAGGAAGGAATCCGTGTAGGATCACCGCTGTCAGATCTGAAAAGTGCTAATAACTTTCAGCCTATTGTTTTTACTAACTTCTTTTCTCATACCGACGGGTTCGCCCGTATAATCAGTTTCAGCGGAGGCGATCTGGAAACCAAATATCCTTGTTTGGGAGGCATGCTTGATATTGTAAAACAAAAACAGATTGATGCGAAGCTCCTGGGGGAATTCAAAAAGGAAAAAGAAGTCAGGTCCGCTCACAAAGCACTCGAATTTTTGGATGTCAAATTGATCGAACTGAGTATTTCAGCTCCGTAAACGACCTATCGGTGACGATCACCTAATTGATGTTCGTTCTGCATAAAAAGAGGCTGCCAAAAACAACGGGACAGCCTCTTTTGTTGGGACTTGCCGAGTACTGTCAATCCCGTTCAGGGTAAAATTATATGTTTATACGATGAGCATAAAAAAAATCAGGCTGTTTGTGTCCATATGGTTTGTTCCAATCGTATTATGTGCCCAGACTCCCTCCTTAACACCGGCAGATAAAGCCGTCAGAAAAGCAGCAGATCTTGAAAAAATGTCCCGTGTCCCGGTGCCTGACCGCCCTTTTCTGTTTTTGAATGATAAAGAAATTGCAGATGCTCGTGTCCGTGCCGGAAAAGAAGAATGGGCAAAACGGATAAAAGAAAACTATACGCAGCTTGCTGATGCCTGGGTTTCGCGCGACTATAATTTTATAAAAAGTATGATCCCTGCCTGGGGAGCGATCTATGTTTACGGGTTAGGCAAAGACCTGGATCCTGTGCATCATAAAAAAATGAAATGGCTGGGCTGGAATGATCCCTTTCATCTGGTGGCGGAAGATGGCACCGTTTATCCGAACGCTGACCACCCGGATGAGGGTATGGGCTGGACCGATCCGCGCAGCAAGGAAAAGTACTATTTTAAAGCGTTTACCAACGGCCGGATCATAAAGCAGCTGGAAACAACGGAGTTGCCGGCCCTGGTAAATGCGTATTTGCTTACCGGTAATGAAACGTACGCCGAAAGGGCCTTATGGATATTGGATGCCATTGCGACGATTTATCCGAGAGCGAATGAAGGGCCCATTGATTACCCGGGCCTTGCCCCCGGTAAAGCGGATGGCGGCCGGTTGGACCGGCCTTATTACCAGTCAGCCCGGGCGATGATGAACTATGCCTATTTCGCGGAAATGCTTTCCCTGAGCGTGCACGCCCGGAAGCCGTCCCGCTCAAATGCTGCCTCCGGTTATTCCATGCTTAAAAATATTGAACTGAACCTGTTAATGAATGGTGCCGATTATTGCTTGCGGATGGCGAAGCGGAGTACGGTTGGCAACACCTATTTAAATAATGGCGTCATTGATTATAATCGTGCCCCGCTGGTCGTGGGTGCCCTGCTTGGTATTACGGAGTGGGTGGATTGGGCATTGAACAGCCCGGTTGGCTTTCGCCGTACTATTTCAAATGCGATTGATGTCAATGGAAGATATTTTGAAACCAGCACGTTGTATGGCGAGCATACGCGCAGCCTCCTGCTTACGACTTCTTATTTTTTAAAGAGAATGCAGCTTCCCGACTATCCGGAAGGTTATAATGCTTATAACGACCTGCGGTTTGCAAGGTTCGCACTCAATTTCTTCACCGACGTAGAGATAGCCGGGCGCCTACCTCTTTTTGGCGATTCGGGACCGGACAATCTGGTAACAAATAATAGTAAGGTATTTGATAAAGGCACCCTGGTGGCCGCAAAGGAGTTTTACGAATACAGCGGGGAGAAGGAAGTGTATAAGCTTGCTCTGGAGACGGCCTCACGGATGTTAAATAATATGCCGGAAGATGCTGCTCCGGGCGAAGGCGATCTTTTTCGCAGGTATGACTGGGAAGGGTTTGTCAGCAATGCCCGGCTTGCGGGAGGAGGGCCGGCTACGAAGCGGAGTTCGTTATTATTTGACAACGGAATGTTAATCTTACGGTCCGGGGGATTTGGGGACAAAGAAAGAGCGGCGCTTTTACGTTTCGGACCCACCCTCAATCATGGCCATGCGGATGAGCTGGGCCTCGGGTTTTATGCCCGGGGGCGTGAATTTTCGTTTGATCCCGGATACTATAATACCCATCTGCGCTTTGGCTTTACGACGACTACGGTGGCGCATAATATATTGGTGGTAAACCGGACCAACCAGCTGAGATGGCCTTCCCCAGGGGGAGACCTGCAGACCTGGACGGATGGGGAGGTGCTGAAATCGGCGGCTGTGGATGATCCGAAGGCTTACGCATCACAGGGGCTCACTCAATACAAAAGAAGGGTTGCTTTAATTGATATATCGGCCGATGAAAGCTATATCATCGATAATTTCTGGGCACAGGGCGGACGGGAGTATGACTATAGCCTGCATGGCATCACACAGGCTGAATTTCAAATGTTATCGGATACGAAAACAACAGGGGGGAAACAGCAAACCGGATCCGTATTAAGCCCGCTTGTTGATTATTCGGCAACTATGGATATTAACGGACGTGTTACTTCTTTCCCGGATGCGCACTTTTATTTTGCGCCGCCGGGAGCCGGGTTTGGGTTTTTAAGTCAGCCCGAAAGGTATCATTTTAATAACCCCATGCAAATGCAGTGGTCTGCTACCGATTCAACCGACCACCGGATGCAGGTATGGCAATTTGCGCCGCCCTCATCAGAGCTGATTGTTGCAAAATCACCTCAGGGACCCATTGCGCTTTCGTCGGCGGGGGATACGATGCCTTTAGACTTAACATATACCCTGTCTCACGTTACGGTTCCGGCAGCAAAGCCGGTAAACTTTACGTCAGTTATTCTGCAGACCGGTGGCGAAAATAAGCTGGCGGAAGTGAGCAGAATGTCACCCCTGGACAGTACACAGTCGGCGTTTGCCTATCGCATCCGGCCGGCTGCAACGGTGGTTTCAGCTATACGGGAACATGTTTACATCGTAAGCGATCAACAGGCGGAGAACGTGTTCTTTGAAGGAGTGCTCTCGTTTTCAGGTGAAGAAGGCTTTGCAGGCCTGGACGCGTCCGGCAACGTGATCGCTGCTTCTTTAACCGGCGAGGGGTATCTCGCAAAGGACCAGTTTAAATTCACTGTAAAGCCGTTGTTTGTCCATCCGCTTCAGGTATTGGAAGTCAAAGATAATCCGTTGCGGATCCTGGTAAATGTACCTTATAAACAAGGCCGGCAGCTGGAAGGCAGCATCATTAAACTGAACAGGACCGGTTTAGCGCGGCCATTTGTGTTACGGGTAAATGAAAGTGAAGCTGCCGGCAAAAATACCTGGCTTACCATCGATGCATCAGGGAATACGTTTGCGGAAGGAACCGTTAAAGCGTATGATCCGTCAGCTGCTAATAGTGTCGTTACTGATGCCCCGTTCCCCCATGCCCGCCCTTACGTGTATACCTATTCGGAAACAACGGGTGATGGAGCCCCTGACAAAGGTGTTGACTATACGTACAACGGGGGATACAACGGCTTTTGGTTTATAGCGAACCAGCAGGCTGACCAGCGGGTTTTAATTGAGGATTTTGCGGATAAATGTACCCGGATACTGTTTAAAACCAATAATAAAAACATATTAAAACCGGGTGATCCGTTTGAAATCCGGCTACTGGCGCCTGGTGACCTGCTGGAAGTACCGGTATGGGCGCAGGCTAAACGGGGGGTGAAAGGAAAATGGCAGATAAAAGGACCCGCCAGCGTGGTGATAACCAAATAAATAGAGTGAATACCTGATTCATATAACAAACAACATAGCATATGATTATACGAATGCTGATTGTACTGACCCTGGTAGCGTTGATGACAAAAGCGGATGCGCAGGAGGGGAAACTATTTACAAAGGATTTTTTTCGGGGGTTGGATAACACCCACGACCTGGATTTGCCGGCATGGGGCCCTTACAGCCTTCGCCATGCCGGCATTTCGCATGTCGCTGATAGGAAGAGCGGTATGCGCTTTGATTTTTTTGTAGCACCGGGCTACTGGCGTAATAAAGTAATGATCCCTTCGGTCAGATTTGAGTCGGGCTATTACCCCTGGAACATTACCAGCGATTATAAAGTAATTACGTATCGCTACCAGCTGGAATGGAAGGATCAGGTATACAGTGATGTAACCTATTATACGGTTGATGCCAACACGGTACTGGTAAAAATACAGACGGTGAACGATACGGATAAAGGACAAAGCCTGGTTATGAACCTGATGGCCAATATTGCTTATCCTGAAAACCATTCGTTGCACAAAGTGCTGACCGGACCGGATGAAGTGTGGTACAATGCACTGCAATATGTGGCTCTTGGCCATAAAACGAAAAGACTCAATGATAACCTGATATATGATGGGTGGCTGCGTGATGAAGTGCGCAATAATACGTTTCTGGATGGCCGGATGATAGCGAAGAACTTCGGCAGGGAGGCAGGGGATAGTGTGCTGTATGAAGTGCCGGTTGCGGAAAGCCAGGTGAATGGCTCCGTGGTTTTTGTATACCAGGTGGGCGAGGGTAAGATCGCTACCTTCAGAATGACCGGCCTGGGGGCGGATCAGACGGTCACCTTCCGGGGAACCGGTAAAAGGGAAACCGTAACAGTACCCTTTAAAGGAGCCTCTGCCGGGACAAAAACGATGAAGCTGGTTTCGATGGGTACGGCCAATCTGGACTTGAACGGATTTTTGATTTCGCCCAGGTCAAACGGGGAAGTGCGCATCGGCAAACAGGAAAAATACCACGAGCCGGAGATTACAGAAAACCTGGCTGCGAAATCCGTCATGCTGAAGTATCCGGAAGTCGCTCCGCATTACGGTATTGCCTGGGATGCCGACAATGCGTTTGTCCGCTTTGTAAAGCATGACACACTTGAATTCCGCTACCGTGATCGCATTCCCGATCACCTGAGCAAAGTGATCAGGGGCGATGATAACGGGCATTATACGGATGTGTTTATACAACCGCTGTCTCTGGAGCCGAGGTCCCGGAAGACCATGTACGCTGTAATCACACAGGGATCCAAGGATTTGGTTGAAAAGAACTTGGGGAAACTGAGTGCTTTCAAGCAGGTTGATGTTGATGAAACAAACCGGACGTTCAGCAACCTGTTGCCGGGAGCCGAACCCTACGTGTTAGGGCAGCGCCTGATGCAGGCGACCATGTTGGGAAATGTCATGTATCCGATCTATACACAAAACCAATGGATCAGACATTATCCCCCCGGCAAATGGTGGGCCATGCTATATACATGGGATGCCGGCTTCAACGCCATCGGCCTCAATGTTATTGATAAAAAAATAGCTGCGGAATATATTAATACCTACACAACGTCACAAAACAGCCAGTCAGCATTTGTCCTCCACGGAACACCGGTGCCGGTGCAGTTGTATGCGCTTCAGGACCTGTATAACAGAACGCAGTCAAAAGAACTGCTGGTCTATTTTTATCCCCGCCTGAAAAAGTTTTACGACTTCCTGTCCGGAAAGTTTGAAGGTTCCACGGTACGCGGATTTAAAACAGACCTGCTGAAAACGTGGGATTATTTTTATAATTCCGGCGGATGGGACGATTATCCGCCCCAGCATGCGATTACCGGTAAACCCATACGGGCATCCATTGCTCCCATAGCCACCACGGCACATGCCATCCGTACCGGAAAAATTTTAAGGATGATGGCGATACAACTGGAGAAAACGGAGGATATCAAAACATACGATAAAGATATAGCTGATTTTTCCAAAGCCATACTCAACCATACGTGGGATGCTGAGGCGGGATATTTCAGTTACCTGGTGCATGATCGTGAAGGCAAACCTTCTCATTTTTTGATGGATACCCTCAGCGGTAAGAATTTTAATATGGGATTGGATGGTGCTTACCCGCTTTTGGCGGGTATCGTATCGGAAGAACAGGAGAACATATTGCTGGATAAGATATTCTCCCCTCAGAAAATGTGGACACCGGTCGGCATTTCTGTGGTGGATCAGTCAGCACCTTATTTCAGGACGGATGGTTACTGGAACGGTGCCGTGTGGATGCCGCATCAATGGTTTGTATGGAAGTCCATGCTGGATATAAATCGCCCCGATTTGGCCTGGAAGATTGCTAAAACGGCACTGGATACCTGGAAGACGGAAACGGATGCAAGCTACCATTGTTATGAGCACTTCCAGATAGAGACCGGCCGGGGGGCCGGATGGCATCAGTTCGGCGCTTTGTCAATGCCTGTGATGAGTTGGTTTGACGCGTACTTCAAGAGGGGAACCCTGACAACAGGGTATGAAGTGATGGTGAACAGCGCCGTTTTTGGAAAAGACGACAGTGCTTTGACAGCAGAGCTGAGTTTTGACGAAGCCACACCTGCACATAAGCGTTGCATATTAGTAACGATGAACCCGTCTAAAACGTACAAAGTATCTTTTAAGGGCAAAGCAATAACGGCGGTTCAGCTGCAACCGGGTTTATGGCAGGTGGAATTACCGGCTACGAATGTGGCAGGTAAGTTAGAAGTGCGGTAGCTATACAGCCTTTTTTATTTCTGGTATGCGGGTAGTTCTTTTATAAAAGTAAACGATTGCTGCTCAAAATCAATGCTGCAATAGTAGTGCTGCAAGCCGTTGCTGACTAACAATAGCGGTACCCGGTGTACCATGTTATACCGGGCTATCTGCTCAAAAACCGCCTGCGTGATTTTCACCTGGGGGGCCTTAAACTCAGCTAACAGGACAGGGTTGCCGGAGGTATCGGTAACAAGCAGGTCATGGCGCTTTTTCAGACTGTTCAACGTAAAACCTGCTTCTGTCCGGATCAGCCCTTTGGGATAGCCTTTGTGTGCAATCAGGTAATGGATCCAGTGTTGCCTTACCCATTCTTCAGGAGTAAGCAGCAGTCGCCTTTTGCGCAACTGATCGAAGATATACAGTTTGTTATTGCTTTCACGCAACCGGAAGGCGTATGCCGGCAAATTAAGAGGTATGGGACGGAACATTTACAAAGATATTCCTTAAGTTTGTTCCTCCAAAAATAGTACATGAATCCGAACACCCTGTTAACCGATCTGAAGAACCGGAAATTCAAACCGGTTTATTTATTGCACGGTGAAGAGCCTTACTATATTGACCTGATCAGCGAATACATAGAAAAGCATGTGCTTAACGACGGTGAAAAAGGGTTTAATCAGGTAGTTTTTTACGGCAAGGATACGGACCCCGTTACCATTGTGAACGCGGCTAAACGCTATCCCATGATGAGTGATTATCAGGTAGTACTTATTAAAGAGGCGCAGTCACTGAAATGGGATAAAGGAGAAGGGAAAGCGGATGATTTGCTGTTAAATTACCTGGAACATCCGTTGTCCAGTACGATATTGGTCATATGCTATAAATACGGGAAGTTCGATAAGCGGAAAAAAATATACAAAGTTGCTGAAAAGACGGGTGTGGTGCTGGAATCTGCCAGGTTATACGGCGATAAGGTGGCTCCCTGGATTGAAACCTATCTGAGGGAAAGGAACAGAAGTATTGAACCGAAGGCAGCTGCCCTGATGGCTGAATACCTGGGAACCGATTTATCCAAAGTGGTGAATGAGCTTGAAAAGCTGTTGCTGAATGTTTCTGAAGGGAAAGTTATTACCAGTGCGGATATAGGCGACCATATAGGGATCAGTAAAGATTTCAATGTATTTGAACTGAATACCGCATTGGCAAACAAAGACAGTTATAAAGCAAATCAGATTGTTCAGTATTTCGCATCCAATCCCAGGTCAAACCCGTTGGTGGTTATATTAGGTGCTGTCAGTACGTATTTTACAAAGGTATTGAAATACCATTACTTGTCAGACAAAAGCCAGCAGTCGGTTGCCAGGGAACTGGGCGTGCATCCCTTTTTTACCAGGGAATATGAAGTTGCTGCCAGAAATTACAATCGTGGGAAGGTGTTTCAGATCATTTCAAACCTGCGGACGTACGATCTGAAATCAAAGGGTGTCGATGCGATCGGGCTGGAGCAATCGGATTTGCTTAGGGAACTGATTTTTAAAATTTTACATTAATAAGTTTGATATGGTCAGAATAAGTGCCGGTATATTGCTCGGTTGCTTCTTGCTGAATGGTGGCTATACGATGGCGCAGCGGGTAGAGATGTATACCTTACTGCAGGCAAGAGGGATGATGGGCATCGGGGCGCCTGCAGATTTAAGTACTAATGGATTGCTTCCGGGGTATGGCGTCCATCTCATACTCGGGCGGAATATCAGCCACCTTTTTTATACGGGAGTCGGAATAGGGAATGAAGTATACCGGGGCAAAACGCCGCAGGGGCATTCTTCCCGCCTGAACCTGTTGCCCGTTTATGCCGATTTCCGGAGGCAGATCGTACCGTTGCCTGCAGGGGGGCACATCGGATTGATGGCTAACGCCGGCTATGCCCCCCGCATAGCTGCTAATTTTTCAAAAGGATTTCTGTGTTCCGGAGGGCTGACCTATGGATATCCATTGTCACGCCAGCGGTCTGATCTGTTATTGACGGCCGCTTACGGCTTACAGCAGTTGGATACCCGCCTGGCCAACGGTGCTGTTGTCCAGCAGACATTGTCGTTAACCGTTGGTCTCTTCCTGTACTAGTGTCGTATTCGCCGCTGTCTTTTCGGGCGTGATTGCCGGCAGGGTATAAAAGAAAGTAGCGCCGGGCCCGTCATGATTATTGTCAGCCCATATGCTGCCGGACATTTTACGCATCATATCACTACAGATGTATAAGGCAATACCGCTCCCCTTAACCTGGTGGCCTGATGACGAGCCATGCTGAGCCCAGGTAAACAGATGTGTGCTGACGTCCGGTTCGATTCCTTTTCCACGATCGCTGATGCTGACCTGTACCTGCCCGTTTCGTACCTCAGCGCGGATCGTTATCTCACTGTTCCTCGGTGAAAATTTCAGTGCATTGTTGATCAGGTTCCTGTTAACAAACATCAGCATGTCGTCCTGGGCATATGCTCCTGTATGAGGTTCAGTCAGATGATGTATATGGATCTGTTTCTGTGCGGCCAGATCGGCATTGAATTGGATAGCCCCTTCGATGCCGTCATAGAGGTCAACCGGACGGGAATGGTGCTCCATGCCCATCAGCCGCAGCTTCATCCATTGCAGCAAGCCGTCCATGATCTGGATACTTTTTTCAGAGGTAGCCCGCATTTTTTCTATAACAGCTAAAAACTGCTCTTTGCTCATGGCCTCTTTGGCGGAGGTCTTGTCAAGCATAATAATGGAAGCAAAAGGCTGCCGCAGGTCGTGCGCCATGATGGAGATCAGTTTTTTATGGAAATCGTTGTTTTTTTCCAGTACCCTATTCTTTCGTTTCAATTCATTGATCAGTTGCCTGAGATCTTCCGAATAAGCCTGCTTGACCTGGTAGGATTGAAAACAAAACACAGCGAACAGCAGTGTGAAAACGCCGGCAACGGTGAGCAAAACGATCCAGGTCTGATTTACTTTATTATCTGCTGCTGCGTGCGCCGGAGTCTCTACGGCCGGTTTAAAAGCCTCTGCTGCATCATACCATGCATTTTCATTGATAGATGACAGGTATGTTTGTAGGTGTTGTATTTCAGATACCTGAGCTGTAACGGTAAGGGAGACGAACGAAAATGCCAGTAATGCGAAATAGTATGCCCTAACTGGTACGCAAGCCTTCATGGCAAATGTATTGG
>CAZJKM010000080.1:7563-12243 GCA_964546645.1 uncultured Sphingobacteriaceae bacterium | reverse complement strand
CCGGCTAAAGTAAATCGCTGGGCAAATATCATTATTGCTGCGGTGAATATTCCCTGTATATTGTTTAATTTGGCAGGGGAGGCCTGGATGCACATGGTGTTTGGCGCTGTTGTAGAAGTCGTTCTTCTTTGTCTGATTATCCGTTATGCATGGAAATGGCCTCGTACTGAAACATGAAAAACCTATAAACGAAAAATTTTATGAAAAGTATGCGTGGATCATTTTCCTAATTATTGGAGTTATGGTTTTGGTGGGTGCAATTCCTCACACCTTCGGCATTAATACGGACCCTGCATTGGTTCAGATTAGTAGGCTACTCTCTTATTGAACTAATACAACATCTTCCGTTAACTTCAGCCGTCCGCCTTCTATTTGCCAGGCATCATGGGTCATATCAGGGCCGTAGCTCGCGTAATTGCCCGTTTGTTGTTTATCCGGTGGTGCCAGGTGGTCCAGCACAATACGATGGGTCGTTGGTTCGTAGTCAAGTAACATCGTTACCTGCCGCGCATACTCGTAGATAACCCGGGTTTTTCCATTGGTTTCGGGGTGGTCAAACACAGCCTTGCCGAATTGCGGTTCTCCATGTACGAAAGAAAGGACGTCGATCAGCTTTTGTGTGGTTTTCGGGCTTTTTCCTTTCCAGCCCAGCAACAGGTAAGTTCCCGGTGCACCTGTCAGGTCTATGATGCGGTAGTATTGGCAACCCAGCCATTTTTTATAGCTCAGGATTTCCGTGTCGGGGACTGGTATCTCCGTTGAATGGTCGACCAGCGGAAACAGCTTAAGGGACCCATCGGAAGTATGGAGCTGTATCGTTCCGAAATACCGGTAAGAGCCGTCATTCAGCTGAATATGCCATGAAAAGATACGGAAAGAACGGTCTGGCGCGTACTGTATGGATATCATCCGCAGCGAATCAAAACCGATGCGGAAGGAATGGGATACGTTGAGTGCCGCAACAAGGCCCGGAATAAACTGATAATTGGCCTGGAGACGTTCCGCCTCCGAAGGTGCGTTATACATACGGTAACCCAGCCGGGCCAGACTGTCAACAGGTAATAGTCTGCCGCTTGTTTCCTGAGCGCATAGATGTGTAGATATATGGACTGTTACCCACAGGATCATTACGACCAACGTGTTACTTTTCATCCTCTTCATCATATGCTGCAATTCCTGCTCTCTGATGGGTTACACTCGCTCCACAACCAGGGCACTGGCACCGCCGCCGCCATTACAGATGCCAGCTACACCGATACGGCCGTTATTTTGCCGGAGCACGGACAACAGTGTTACAACAATCCTTGCTCCCGAAGCGCCAAGCGGATGCCCCAGCGCTACCGCTCCTCCGTTCACATTGACCCGGGACGTATCCAGGGAGAGGGTTTTATTATTGGCCAGTGAAACGACAGAGAAGGCTTCATTAATTTCAAAATAGTCCACATCCCGAAGGGGTATGCCCGCCTGTTCCAGTGCGCGGGGAATGGCTTTTGAGGGTGCCGTGGTAAACCATTCAGGTGCCTGCTGCGCATCTCCGTAACCGATGATCCGGGCCAGGGGCTTTAATCCCATTTCTCTCAGTTTGTCCCCGCTGACCAGCACCAAGGCAGCTGCTCCGTCATTCAGCGTAGACGCATTGGCTGCCGTGATGGTGCCACCCTCTTTAAAAACAGGCTTCAGCCCCGGCATTTTTTCAAAATCTACGGCATAAATTCCGTCATCCTTCGCTACGGTCGTCAGGTCACCCTTACGACCCTTTATTTCCACAGGGACGATCTCATCAGCAAACCTACCGGCTTTTTCAGCAGCCTGCGCACGTTGATAGGAGCGTGCTGCATATTCATCCTGATCCTCCCGGCTGATTCCACATACTTCGGCGCAATGCTCAGCTGCAACGCCCATGTGATAATCATGGTATACATCCCATAAGCCATCCTTCAGCAGACCATCTGTCAGCTGTCCGTGCCCCAGCCTGTAACCGCTTCGCGCCTTATCCAGGTAATAGGGCACATTGCTCATGCTTTCCATGCCACCGGCTACGATCACGGTTTGGTTTCCCAACGCAATGCTCTGTGCTGCCAGCATAATGGATTTGGTGCCTGAAGCACATACTTTATTCACGGTTGTCGCCGGTATATCCGGCAAACCGGCAAACCGGGCTGCCTGTGTTGCAGGGGCCTGCCCCAGGCCGGCAGACAACACATTGCCGAAAAAGACTTCACCGACCTGTGTTGGATCCATGCCCGCCCGTTGTACCGCTTCACGAATGGCTATTCCGCCAAGCTGGGTAGCGGACATGCCGGAAAGACTACCTCCGAAGCTGCCGATGGGTGTGCGCACTGCGGAGACAATATATACATCATTCATAATACTTAAATCAGATCGATTGGTGTGCAAGTTACTAAAAATCTGTTCGTAAATTTGCTGCCGCCTAACAGACTTCCAAGAATTTTTCTGTAGGTTTGATCAAAAAAGACAGGGCAGTGCAAACAACTAACAAGCTTCCTTTCAAGATAATCAGCAGATATCCACTGTTTTCAAAATATGGCATGATGCTCTGCTGTATAGGTATTATCACCTTATTTTTACCAAAACAACCCCGTTTCCGGTATGAATATGAGAAGGGGATGGTATGGATGCATGAGGACCTGGTTTCTCCTTATAACTTTGCCATCCTGAAGACACAGGCCGAAATTGAAGCCGATCGGGAACAGGTGCTCAAAACCATTTATCCTGTTTATGACAATCAGGCCGCTTTGGGAAGGCAACAGGCGGAACGCTTCGAAAATGAATTGGAAGCGAAGTCGGACAATGCGAACGTCGAGGACGAGGACGTCAAGGTGTATCTCACTGCGGGGCGGCAGATCTTAACACAGATTTATGATCGTGGTGTGATTTCTCTTACCAAGAAGTTCCAAACTTCAGGTTCAAACTATAATTTTTCCCTTTCGACAGAAAATCTGGTGACACGTATGAATACGGTAGATGTATTCACCAGTGAGTCGGCCCATGGGTATATTGACAGCGAGGTCGAACGACGTGCGGTTATCAAACAGAAGGAATGGTTTACTACCCTGCTGAAAGATTATGTACAGCCTAATTATATTTTTAATGAGCAGTTGACCAACAAACTGGAAGCAGACGCACTGGCCAGCATCTCTACGACGCGGGGTATGGTACAGCGGGGGGAACTTGTCATCGCGTCAGGAAGTACGATTAATAATGAGGCGTACCAGAAGCTGGAATCCCTGCGGAAAGTCTATGAAGAGGAGGCCCGTATTGGTGGTGACAGGAATGTCGTTGTGCTGGGGCAGTTTTTGCTGGTGGGCCTGGTGGTCACCCTGCTGATGGTTTTTCTGTACCTGTTCAGAAGGGATATTTTTGAGAATAACCGGCAAGTGTCTCTCATTCTTATCGTGATAACGGGAATGCTCGTGGTACTTTCATGGGCCATCAAAATCAAGTTACCAAGCCTGTATTTTATTCCATACTGTATTGTGCCAATCATTGTGCGCATCCTGTTTGATACGCGACTGGCACTGAATATTCATTTACTCATGGTATTGGTCGCTGCGTTTTTTGTGCCCAATGGCTTTGAGTTTGCCTTTTTGCAGATCACCGCTGGTATGGTTGCTATCTACAGCATCAAGGCATTGGTAAGGCGGGAACAGTTTCTTATATCGGCAGCCATTATCCTCTGCACTTACCTGATTGCCTATATGGGCATGGCACTGATTAAGGACGGCTCGGTCACAGACATCAATTGGGGCAATTTTGTTCCTTTTATCATCAGTGTATTGCTTACCTTGTTAGCTTACCCGTTGATCTATGCGTTTGAAAAGGTATTTCGTATTACGTCGGACGTTACCCTGATGGAACTGACCAACACGAACTCGCAGTTGCTTCGGGAGCTTTCATTCAAAGCGCCGGGTACCTTCCAGCATTCGCTCCAGGTGGCAAACCTGGCAGAAGCCGCTATTTATAAAATAGGAGGGAACGCATTGCTGGTACGGGCCGGGGCGTTGTATCACGATATCGGCAAAATGAGCAATCCACAGTATTTCATCGAAAACCAGACGAAGGGCTATAATCCGCACGACGGACTGACCTTTGAACAGAGCGCCCAGATCATCATTTCCCATGTCAGCAAAGGAGTGGAGCTGGCAAGGAAACACCAGCTTCCGGAATCGATCATTGATTTTATCCGTACCCATCATGGTAATACCCGGGTTGATTATTTTTATCAGTCGCATATCAAGACGTTTCCTGAGAAGTTTGTGGACGAAGATGTTTTCCGGTATCCGGGACCTATCCCTTTTTCAAAGGAGACTGCTGTCCTGATGCTCGCTGATTCGGTAGAGGCTGCTTCGCGCAGTATTAAAGAACCGGATGCCGTTAGCATTGGTAATCTCGTTGATAAAGTGATTGACTATAAGGTAGATCAGCACCAGCTTTATAACAGTGATATCACGCTGCGCGACATTGAAACCATCCGCGGTATATTCAAAAATATGCTGATGAGCATATACCATGTCCGCATTGATTACGATCAGCCAAAAAGTGCCCTGCAGACCCCTGCAGGCAAAATTTAAATTATTTTTGTGAACATGGGTTAATTGCTATATTTGCATCCCCAACGGTGAGGTGCCTGAGTGGCCGAAAGGAACAGTTTGCTAAACT
>CAZJKM010000080.1:6468-7553 GCA_964546645.1 uncultured Sphingobacteriaceae bacterium | reverse complement strand
AAACGGTACCGAGGGTTCGAATCCCTCCCTCACCGCTGAGAGGGCTTTCATCAGGAAGGCCCTCTTATTTTCATAAATCAGCAATTCCTTTTCTTTCATTTTCAAATAGTTATGCGATACTAAACCGAGCATGGCAGGTGCTCGATAAATACCATTTTCATAGTATAGATTGTTGTCGAACACCCTGTTCACAATTTCCCTTTTTTGCAAGGTATCGGACACAGTATACACGTGGCACATATCGGTCAATAAGGTTAGGTTGCCTTCCAAGATGCTGAACGCCTTGCTCTGGTCGTTGCTCAACCTTTCTATTGCCCCTTTGAGGTTCAGTATCTCGTTGCTGTATATCGAATACGTTACCTACTTCATTCGATTTATAATACTTCTATCTGAAATTTTTGACATTACGAAACAGTTTATTATTTTTGGACAAACTATGCCAAGGCAAAAAATGTCAACTGTAGAAAAAATATCGTTTGGTGAATTTATTCGGACACTTAGAGAGGAAGCAAATCTTCCGCTTAGAAAAGTCGCCTCTGAATTAGATATTGACACCTCGACTTTAAGTAAGATTGAAAAGAATGAAAGAAATGCAAATGAGCAGATTCTTGACGGAATTTCTAAGATTTTCCACATTGATAAAGCAGAATTAAAACTTCGCTACCTAAGCGACAAAATAACATATCAGTTATTAGAAGAAGATAACGGGCTTGAGATTTTGAAAGTAGCAGAGGAAAAAATTAAATACCAAAGACAACAAAACAAAAAATGAATATAGATAAGAACATAAAGGACAAGAAACAGGAACTTTTGGCATATTTCAGAGATAGAGCAAGCGAGTTCTTGGTACAGATAAAATCTCAATTCTCAGAAACTGAATTTAGCAAACGAGCAAGTGCCATTAACCAAGCATTGAATCAAACAAAAGATAATCTGATTACAACTTTACTACAAAAAGCTGAAAAGGAACATTGGACAAATCAGGAAAAATTAGAATCAATCCTGATGATAACTTATTGCAATATCGTTGTGATGATTGAAAGCCGAAATTCGGTAAGACCTTACGAGTATATGGACTTTTCAAG
>CAZJKM010000080.1:0-6458 GCA_964546645.1 uncultured Sphingobacteriaceae bacterium | reverse complement strand
TTGGGACCCATTCTGCAAGTTGTGTTTTTATTATCCTGTAAACGATATTTCGTTATTTATTCCTCCGTTATTTTCGGAAGTAAGGAAAAAATTAGCCAATGAAATCATTGAATATATTGACAATCTAAATATTTCAGACGAAGAAAAACAAGAACTCAAATCTTACTACGACAAAGTTTGGAGTTTAGTAACATCGGGAGAAATTCAGTTGGAATTGGACTTGCATTTCAATCACAATGAACAAAAATATGTGGTTGATTTTAAAAGCGGTTTTGGCTCAAACGAAAAAGGGAATACCAACCGGCTTTTGTTAGTTGCCACTATTTACCAAAACCTTGACGAGAACTATAAATGTTTACTTTTTGTAAGAGCAGAAGAAAATAACAGCTATTTCAACAGATTGAAAAATTCGGGAATTTGGGAAGCCTATTGTGGAAATGAAGCCTATCAGAAAATCAAAGAATATTCGGGTTATGACTTGAAAAGTTGGACAGAAAATAACATTGATTGGGCTAATGATTTCAATGCTGAAACAACACAACATTTAACAGACAATTACCTTTTACAATATCTACTTTGGTAATGATAAGCGAAGCAAGAAAATATCAGGCATTTTATACCAGATCAACGCCCATTGTTGATTATATGGTCAATAAATTATCACTTCAAGAATCAGATAAAATATTCGAACCCTGCGGTGGCGATGGGGTATTTGTGGAAGCAATATTGAACGAAAGCGAATTTGCACACATTGATATTTGCGAGCTAAATCCAAACTCTATTGAAATTTTGAACGATAAATTTTCTGATTTCCCAAATGTGACTATTCGGGAATGTGATACGCTATTAGATACAGAATTGAGTTTTAATTCTTGCTTTGGTGGCATTTATGATAAAATCATAGCCAATCCTCCCTATGGAGCTTGGCAAGATTATGACAAGCGGGCTGTACTCAAAAAAATGTATCCCGAATTGTATACCAAAGAAAGCTACGGATTGTTTTTGTATCGTTGTATTGAATTGTTGAAAGAAAACGGCATTTTATCTTTTATCATTCCTGACACTTTCCTTAACCTTCATATGTACAAGACATTGCGAAATCATATTTTGACCAAAACCCAAATTGTGGAATTGGCTTTGTTTCCGTCTTCATTTTTCCCAGGAGTGAATTTTGGTTATGCCAATCTTTCAATAATTACATTAAGAAAGAAAAGCAACTACAAAGAATGTGTAAAAAACGCTTTTACTGTCGTCTGTAGATTTAATAATGTGGAGCAATTGAACAATACTGATGATAAGAAATTAAAAATTTACTCCTTCAAACAAGAAGATATTTTCAATAATCCCGACCACGCATTTCTGATTGCAGAAAACAGTAATGTGCTAAAGCTAATTAATCAATCAAAGTTCAAAGTCGGAGATATTGCTGATTGTGTTACAGGATTTTATTCAGGTGATGACAAGCGATTTTTACAAGTCATCAGTTCTGACTTAAAGAATGGGAAAAACTATGATTTGGTAAACACAGATACTATCAATAAAGATTATAAGAACAATCCTGAAATATTGAATGGAATTGAAAACGCACAACATTTTCTACCAATTGTAAAAGGCGGTAATATCAAATATTTAAAACCCGAAAGTTGGTTTATGAATTGGAGTAAAGAAGCCGTGCAACATTACAAAACCGACAAAAAATCAAGATTTCAGAACCCGAAATATTATTTCAAATTCGGAATTGGTGTGCCAATGATAAGTTCATCAAGTATCACAGCTTCGTTAATTGAAAACAAACTGTTTGATCAAAGTATTGTAGGGATTTTTCCTAAAGATGAAAATTTGACTTATTATTTGTTGGCATTTTTCAATTCACCAACTTGTAATAAACTAATAAGAACCATCAATCCATCGGCAAATAATCCCGCAAACTACATCAAAAAAATTCCGCTTATTATTCCCGAAAAATCAATTCTGGATTTAATAAGTAAGAAAACAAAAAGCATTGTTGACGAAGTGAGGAAAACAGGAAATTATAATGAAACTGAAGAGTTGGAGGTTTGGGGAATGATTGAAAAGATTTATAAACTTAAATAAATTTAAAATATAGGGGAATAGAAGTTGGTGAGAATGTTGTAGCCGATTTTTTAAAACTTATTGGTTGGGAAAAACAGAATCTCGTAGACCTCTAACTTATGTAATCCAAAACTCCCGGTGGTGCATATTGGAGCGGAATAGTGGTGTATTTTGCCGCAGAATATCCAGCCATAACTATAGCTCATTCAAACCACACAACTGATAAATAATTATACTCCATTCAAACTTCTATACTCAACAGGCGTTACGCCTGTTCTCTGTTTGAAAAGTCGGGTAAAATGTTGTGGGTATTTAAACCCCAGCTCATAGGCTATTTCGCTAATGGATTTATCAACGTCAAAAATCTGTTCTTTGGCTACGTTGATTACTTTGGATTGGATATATTCCTGTGCAGACACACCTGTTTCTTTCTTGATTAAATCGCCAAAATAATTAGTTGACAGGTTCAGGTCACCTGCACACCATGAAACGGATGGTAAACCTATATTCTGTGGTTTGTCCGAAGAGAAATAATCGTTCAGCAATACCTCAAACCGTTCCAAAATCCCTTTGTTGACGTTATCCCTTGTGATGAACTGACGGTCATAAAAGCGGGTACAGTAATTCAAAAAAAGTTCAATATTCGATATGATCAATTGCTTGCTATGCTTGTCAATAGCGTGTTGCAGTTCATATTCGATTTTGGCGAAACAGTCCTGAATAATCTTTCTTTCCTGTTCCGACAGATGCAGGGCTTCATTAACAGCATAGGAGAAAAAATGATAATCGCCTATATTTTTCCCAAGTGATATACCTGCAATCAAATCGGGGTGGAATACCAAAGCAATGCCATGTGGCTGATAATAATTATTGCCGTTTTCCCCGATAACCTGATTAGGAGCAAGAAATATCAATGTACCGCCCTCATAGTCGTAATTGCTCAATCCGTAACGCAAATCGCCACAATATATTTGCTTCAGAAAGACCGTATAAAAACCGTAACGCAGACGTTTAAGTTTTCTTGGGCTGGCTTTATCCAAATGAACCACACTTACCAATGGGTGCAGGGTTTCATTGTTATTAAAATCATTGTATTCCTTTATGCTGTTGAAATAAAGTACCTCTTCCATTGCCTTACTATTTAAATCTTACTATACAAATTTACAAAATCATTTCCCTCATCATATCCTGTTACACCCAAATCAGTGATTTTGGTAGGTAATACAGTGATTGGTATAAGCAGGAAGTTAATTATTACCCACAACTTTGTAATATCAATAATATGAGATAATTATAACCTTGAAAAAGTAGGTTGCAAATGATATACTATGGTTTCGAAAACAATAAAAACAGCTTTGCCCGAACTAAATATCATTGTATGAAGATACTAAACAGAAAATCAATAACCCTGTTCATAACAGTAGTTGGTATGGTAAGTAATCTAAGCGCTCAACAGAAAATGACAGCAGAAAACGTATTAAGCCCGAAAGAGCAAAGCATTATTTCCATTTCGGCATTGACGGCAAAAGGTGATTTGGAAAAGCTGAAAACAGCACTGCGTACAGGGCTTGAAGCAGGTTTAACCGTCAATGAAATAAAAGAGGCATTGGTACACTTATATGCCTATTGCGGATTTCCCCGCAGTATCAGAGGGTTGCAAACCTTTATGGAAGTGCTGGATGAGCGTAAAGCCAAAGGCATAAGCGACAATGCAGGCAACGATGTTTCGCCTATTGACCAAACAGGCAGTAAATATGAACGTGGTAAAATGATTTTGGAAGAATTGACCAAAACGCCACAACCCGAAACCCTTACAGGCTATTCGGCATTTGCCCCGACAATAGATACCTTTCTGAAAGAACATTTGTTCGCAGATATTTTTGAACGTGATGTATTGACCTATACCGAAAGGGAATTGGTAACTGTTTCCGTCATAGCCACCATTGGCCATGCAGAGCCTATGCTACGTTCACATTTAGCCATTTGTCTGACTGTGGGCTTAACACCCGAACAGCTACAACAGTTTGTAACGGTCATTAAATCAACCATAGGAAAACAAGAAGCCGAATCAGCGCAGAAAGTTTTGGATGAAGTGCTTACAACCAACAAGTCAAAATAAACAGAAGATGAGAAACATAACATTTATACTAATAACAATAACGATGTCAGCCTGTACCAATACAGAAAACGCAAAGACACAAGCCAAGGGAAACGTTTTGGTCATTGAAGAACAAGGCAGTTTTGCCGTAGGTGGAATAAAGTTGTCCGAACAGGGAAACTTTGATTTAGCTAATCCACTGAAACCCAATGGGCAGACCTTTCACGGCGACCATGCCTATGTTTTCTATCAAGTTCCGCCAAAGGCCCGGAAGTACCCATTGGCTTTTTTACATGGAGCAGGGCAATCTAAAAAAACCTGGGAAACGACCCCCGATGGACGTGAGGGATTTCAGAATATCTTTTTAAGGCGAGGCTTCGGGGTATATTTGCTTGACCAACCGAGACGTGGCGAAGCAGGCAGAAGTACCGTTGAGGAAACGATTAACCCGACCCCCGATGAGCAGTTTTGGTTCACCCAATTCAGAATAGGCAATTACCCCGACTACTTCCCCAATGTCCAGTTTCCAAAAGACGAGGCTTCATTGGAGCAGTTTTTTCGACAGATGACCCCCAATACAGGGCCTTTCGATGTCAACGTTATTACGGATGCAGTTTCGCAGTTATTTGACAAGATTGGAGAGGGTATTTTGGTAACACATTCACAGGGAGGTGGCCCGGGTTGGTTTACGGCAATAAAAAACGATAGGGTTAAAGCGATAGTAGCTTATGAACCATACAGCAGTTTTGTGTTCCCCGACGGAGAATTGCCCGAACCGATACAATCAACAGGTCTTTTTGGTGCGTTGAATGGCGTAGAAATACCTCTGTCTGATTTTGAGAAGCTGACCAAAATCCCTATTGTAGTTTATTACGGCGATAACATTGCCAAAGAGCCTACCGATGTATGGAACAAAGACCATTGGCGGTCGGGTTTGGAAATGGCACGGCTGTGGGCTGAAACCGTCAATAAACACGGAGGCGATGCAACTGTGGTACACTTGCCCGAAGTAGGAATTAATGGTAATACGCATTTTCCGTTTTCTGATTTGAACAATATCGAAGTAGCCGACCTTTTGGCAAAATGGCTGAGAGAAAAAGGCTTGGACTAATCAGCATAAGTTAACTAAATATAGGCATGAAAGCAACAATCGCATGACAAAGGAACAAGAGCTTCGTGTTATCAAAAACGGAGGCATTCACTATAAAAAAGCCGACATACACGAGGTATCGGTAACTATCATGGGTACGGTTGCCATTCTCTTAAATATCATAACAAATTATTCTAATGAAAAATTTAACATCAATAATAGCAGTAGCTATGACAACAATAGCAACAGATACGGTAAATGCTCAATATCACCAAAAGGCAGAACAAAACCCTTATTCATTGGTATATGACGGAGCAATCACAGAGAATGTAAAAGGAAAGGTAAACATACACCCTGTTACATACAAACTGAACGGCATTGATATAGTTGCCAATGTTTATACTCCTGTAAATTACGACGCTTCAATGAAATATCCCGCAGTAGTGGTAGCACACCCTAACGGTGGTGTCAAAGAACAGACAGCAGGATTGTATGGACAGCGTCTGGCGGAAGCGGGATATATTACCCTTGTGGCAGATGCAAGCTATCAGGGCGGTAGTGGCGGAAAGCCGCGTCATACCGATAAACCGCCATACCGAACCGAAGATATTCATGGTATGGCTGATTTTATCACGCAATACGCGGGGGTTGATGCAGACCGTTTAGGTGTTTTGGGTATTTGTGGTGGCGGTGGCTATACGTTAAAAGCAGTCCAAAGCGACAAGCGTTTTAAAGCAGTGGCTACATTAAGTATGTTCAATTCAGGAGAAGTAAGACGTAATGGCTTTAAAAACTCACAATTAAACACCGTTCAGGAACGCTTACAACAAGCGACAGACGCGCGAGCGCAGGAAACCTCAGGAGGCAAAATAATTTATGCAGGTGTGGCGAGAGTAACAGATGAAGAAATTGCAACAACTTCGACCGACCTGTATCGTGAGGGATATGAATATTATTACAGAACCCACGCTCATCCAAATTCAACCTTTTTGTATACGATGAGCAGTTTAATGGATTTAATGACTTGGGATGCAACAGACCAGATTGAACTGATTAACCAACCTTTATTGATGATTGCAGGAAGCAAAGCCGATACAAAATATATGACGGACGAAGCATTTGGCAAAGCAACCAATGCTAAGAACAAGGAACTGTTTTTGATTGACGGAGCTACGCATATACAAACCTATTGGAAAC
>CAZJKM010000079.1:0-12366 GCA_964546645.1 uncultured Sphingobacteriaceae bacterium | reverse complement strand
AATCAATGGAAGGATTATCCACATCCCAGTAGGTCGTGGCATCGTGGTTGGCCCACATGATATAGAAGTTCATCCGACCGTTGTTGGCTTTCAGGAAACCATCGTTGATACAGCTTTCCAGAAAAGGCTTTCCCTCATACCAGTACCAATCAAAAATAAATGTATTTACACCGTGTGCCAACGCCGTAGTGATTTTTATATCCATATCCTTAGGGTCTGCCTCATTGAGGTACCCCCACTCGGGCACTTTGGGCTGTGCATGCCCTTCTTCTTTGGGTACCGCGTTATAGATGATTTCCCACTCCCCTTTTTTATCGGGAAACAGAAATTCTGCCCGCGGTTCGTAATGGTAGGCCGGCCAGTAAAAGGCGGCAACATCGTATTCCTGGGATGATTGTTCCCTGCATGAAAAGAAAAAGACAGGAAGCACGATCATATACCCTATCAGCCGGTACTTTCGACGGATTGCCGCTTTCATCTTCTTTTGGTATGGCATCTTGTTCAAGCTTATAACAGGCCGCAAAATAGGAAGATTTAATTCCCCCGGCATCCTGTGCTGACCTGTACGACCGGGGGCGGGGGAATTTTTTTTTATTTTTTCCCATCCATTTCCGGTTTTGTCCGTCATAGTATCAGTTAACAGGAAAAGAAAAAATGGATCACAACAACCGGCAGGCGGAGAAGCTTTTGGAACGCTATAAGCAAGGCTTATGCACGGAAGAGGAAATCAGGCTATTGCAGGAAACACTGCTGGAATTTTCGGATAGCAGCCAGGTACCCGACAGTGAAACGATTACTGACAGCCGGGACCGGGTATGGGCAAAGCTTGAAGAGGAAACGATGCATATCCGCAAACGCAAATTATGGGTAAGCGCATGGGGCTACACCGCGGCAGCCGTGGTACTGCTGGCAATAGCTGCAGGTGTTTATTTTATGCGCAGCGAACAAGAGCCCGCACATGATTTTGAACCCGGAGGAAACCGGGCTACCCTGACACTGGCTGATGGCCGGAAAGTAGAACTGAGCCCGGAACAGGAGGTGATTATCATCGGGGATGATGAGATCACGTACAGTGATGGAAGCGGGGTTTTGGACAGCAGACAACAGACGACAGACAGCAGACAACAGACGACCGACGACAGACAGGCTGATGGAAAAGAAAGTCCAATGTCTAATGTTTCGCGTCTAATGTCTCTGACAACCCCCAAAGGAGGAACCTACCAGATCGTATTACCAGATGGCAGCAAGGTCTGGCTCAATGCAAGCAGCACCCTGAAGTATCCATCCCGGTTTACAGGTGACAAAAGGGAGATTCTTTTAGAAGGAGAAGGATTTTTTGAGGTCTCCCAACAGGGGGGGGCGGCTTTCGCTTTACGCTCTTCGCAAACAGCAAATGGCAAAAAGCAAATAGCACCATTTATAGTACGTACTACGGATCAGGAGGTACAGGTGCTCGGCACAACATTCAATGTCTCCGCTTACCCGGAAGATGATGTGGTGAAAACCACGCTGGCCAGCGGTGCCGTAAAAGTCATCGCCCTGAAAGGTAGCACGGCTGACCAATCAACCAACCAACCCATCAACCAATCCGTTTTATTAGCTCCCGGTGAGCAATCGACCCTACATAAAAACAGCCGTTTACAGAAAGAAAAAACCGATGTAAACAGCGAGATTTCCTGGAAAAACAACGAATTTATCTTTAACAACACATCCCTTACCGACATCATGCGCCAGCTGGAGCGCTGGTATGATATAGAAGTGGCTGACAAGGAGAGCCTGCCGGACAAACGGTTTTATGGGCAGATGAGCCGGCAGGTGAACTTGTCACAGGTACTTGAAATGATTCACGAAACGAGTAAACTTTCGTTTACAATAGAAGAAAGGAGGTTAAGCCTGAGAAAAGAATAGTCTACTGCTATATCCATAACGTCTGAAAAGAAAATAAAAAGGCCGGAATCCAGATTGGCGTCCGATCCCGGCCATGTGTCAGGTACACCCTTTATATAAATTTACCTAACAGTACAAAATTATGAAATTAAATGCATTCATTTTGGCTATGAAAATGACAGCCATTCTGCTTACCCTCTGTTGTACACAAGCGTGGGCTACTGCCTTCTCCCAACAGATCAGTCTGCGGGTACACAAGGCCCCCCTCCCCGACGTTATCCGGGAGATCAGGCAACAGACCGGTTACGCGTTCCTGTTCGATGCGGATTTTATGAAATACGCGAAGCCGGTCACCCTTACGGTAAAAGACAGTCCGATCGAAGAGGTGCTGCCGATGGTATTTAAGGATCAGCCGTTTTCCTATACCCTGTCAACAGTGAACCATTCGATCGTGATCAGGGAAAAGCAACCGGAAACATCACGGCCGCAGCAGCGGGCCATCTCAGGAAAGGTTACCGACCGCGAAACAGGGATCGGCCTTGCAGGGGTAAGTGTTGTCGTGAAGGGCACTTCAACCGGATCCAGCTCTGACGCACAGGGTAATTATACGTTGCAGGGAGTTTCTCCCGGTGACGTGATCAGCTTTACCTCACTGGGTTATGTTCCCCAGGAAATAACGGCTGGCTCTCAGGCAGTCATCGATATTGCCTTACGGCCATCGATAAACGAGCTGGATGAAATGGTGGTCATAGGCTATGGGCAGCAGAAGAAACGGAACTTAACCGGTTCCGTCGCATCTGTTGGTGCGGATGAAATTGAAAAAACGGTCCTGCAGGACCCGATCTCCATTCTGCAGGGAAGGGCTCCCGGTGTCCAGATCACCTCCAATTCAGGCGCTCCGGGAGGCGAAATGACGATCCGTGTAAGGGGTAATTCTTCCCTGAACTCAGGGAACAATCCGTTGTTTGTGGTCGATGGCATTCCCATTGAGTCCAATTCCTTATCGTCATTAAACGGGACGGAGAATTTCGGACTGAATCCGCTGGCTGACATTAACCCGGACGACATAGCCTCTATTGAAATCCTGAAAGACGCAGCCTCAACCGCTATTTACGGATCACGCGCAGCAAATGGGGTGGTCATGATCACCACGAAACGCGGAGCGGAAGGGAAGGCACAGGTTACACTCAATGTTCAGACCGGCGTCAGCGAGCTTACCCGCAAACTGAGCGTGCTGAATGCCTCCCAGTACCGGGCTGCCATCATCGACTCCTATAACAATATGGACAATCCGGAAGACCCGTTCTGGACCATACTGGATTCGCTGAGTCCGATGAATAACGGTGATGTGGATTGGCAGAGCGAACTGATGCGCGCAGCCGGGCAGTATAAAGTTGACCTGGCCGTACGCGGCGGAACCAAAAACGTGCAATACGCATGGAGCTCGTCTTACCTGGACCAGGATGGTGTGATCCTCAACTCAAACTATAAAAGAATTACGTCAAGGCTGAATGTCGATTTTAATATTTCTGAAAAATTAAAAGTCGGTCAAAGCCTTTCGTTCACCAATGGTAACAATAACCGGATCAATGCGGGAGGCAGCGGTAACCTGAGTGTTATCCGCGAGTTGCTGGTCAGGCCACCGGTCATGTCCATGTTCCTGCCCGACGGTTCCCTGAATGGCTATTCACTGGGAAGGCGGAATCCGGTTGGTATCGCATTACATGCTACCCACCTGAATAAAAGCAACCGCATCATCGGCAGCGAATACCTGGAGTATGAAATTATCGACGGGCTGGTTTTCAGAAGCAACCTGAACCTGGATTTCACGGCTATGAAAGAGGATGAGTTTATGCCATCTATCCTGGACTACCGCGAAGGGTATAATACCGGTGCTGTGAGGAACACGCATAACCTGACCTGGGGAAATGAAAGTTACCTGCGGTTCAACAGGTTGGTGCAGAACGACCATAACATCAGCGCCTTACTGGGCTTCAGTTTCCAGGACTGGAAGTATGAGCGTACGGGACTGAACGGTACGTATTTCCCCAGTGACGATATCCGGACGCTGAATGCCGCGAGCGTTATTTCCAATAAGGATGCAAATGGTGTGGATATCAACGTGGCCTCGGCACATGCCATGCTGTCTTATTTTGGGCGGATGGCCTACGACTACCAGGGAAAATACCTGGCAGAAGTCAACCTCCGGGCTGACGGTTCCTCCAGGTTCGGAAGGGACCGGCGCTTCGGCTATTTCCCTTCGGCTTCGGTAGGCTGGCGGTTCTCTGAGGAAGGGTTCTTTAATGACATCCGTGTGCTGAACGACGCTAAGCTGCGTTTCAGTGTAGGTAAGACCGGAAATGAAGCTATCGGGGACTATACGTCCCAAGGGGAATTTCTGGTAGGCACCAATTACCTGGGTTATTCCGGAGCGGCCCCTTCGGTGATGCCCAATGCCGGACTGACCTGGGAAACCACAACGCAATATAACGCTGGCCTGGATCTCGCCTTTTTGGCAAACCGCCTCCTGTTCACGGCCGATGTTTACGTAAAGGATACCCGGGATCTGCTGTACAACGTTCCGATACCCACCACCACCGGATTCGGTGCCATTACCCAGAATATAGGAAGGATTGAAAACCGGGGTGTGGAATTACTGGTATCCACCAAAAACCTGACCGGTGCATTCGGCTGGAATACCAGTCTCAATATAAGCGCCAACCGGAATAAGGTGATGTCCCTGCCTGAAAATCTGCTGACGAACGGATATATCCAGAACGGAGCCTACCATATCCTGAAAGAGGGATTGCCCATCGGTGTGTTTTACGGGTGGCGGTTCGACGGGGTATATGCATACGATACCGACAATGTAAATGGCGTTACCCACGGCGCCCTGGGACCGGAGTTTAAAGGCGGGGACCCCATCTGGCACGATGTAAACGGCGACCATATCATCGACCAGAATGACCGGCAGATCGTCGGAAATGCAGAACCCAATTTCTTTGGCGGCATTGCCAACGATTTCTCGTACAAAAACTTTGCATTGAATGTACTGTTCCAATTCTCCCAGGGAAATGACATATACAGTGAGATCAACCATCAGCGCAATGCTGTGGTGCGATACAACAACTTGTCCACGGATGCCCTGAGAAGATGGCGGCAGCAGGGAGATATAACGGATTTCCCCAAGCCGGTAAGAGACGATCCCATGCAAACTGACAGCCGCGTTCAGAGCCGCTGGGTGGAAGACGGCTCCTATATTAAGCTTAAAAATGTGAATCTGAGGTATACGTTTTCACCAAGCCTTGTTAACCGGATCGGCCTGCGCAGGCTGGATGCGTTTATGACGGCCACGAACCTGATCACGTGGACACGTTACACCGGCTTCGATCCGGATGTAAATTCCTACGCAGGACTGCGCGTCGGTGTGGATGAAGGATCTTATCCGCAAAGCCGCACGGTTATTTTCGGATTAAATATCGGGCTTTAAACTTATCGGACATGAAAAAATTAGTTATACGAATGGTTTTGTGCGCAGGGCTGGCGTTACCAGTCGCCTGCTCAGATTCAATTTTAGACAAAGACCCGATCAGCAGTTTTTCGGCACAGGGCTTTTATAAAAGTGTGAGTGATGCCCAGGCGGGCGTATATGGTATTTATAATGCCATGCAGTCTACTTTTCGCGGCAATTTTGCGTATTGGGGAGAAGGGCGGGCGGATGCCGTCGAAACCAACCATGCCGGAGACCCTTTTGCGCTTCGCCGGAATACGCTGACCCCCATCATCGCATCATCCAACTGGAACAACCTGTACACCGTTATCAGCCGGGCCAATTATGCGATAAAATATATTCCGGAGGTCTTTGAGGATGAAACCAGCGCCTTAAGGAATCAGCTGATAGGGCAATCGAGAGCATTGCGGGCCGTTGCCTACTTCTATCTGGTCAGGGTATGGGGAGACGTACCGTTTACCCTGGAGCCTTATGAGAGTGTGGAACAGGATCTGTTTCTGCCAAAAACCGATAAAGAAGTCATTCTTGATCAGATTGTGGACGACCTGTTATTTGCTTCGCAATTCTGTGCGGCAAGTTACGGCGGTGAGCGGGATCGGGTGCTGATCACCCGGGGTGGTGCGGATGGCCTGCTGACACAGGTGTATATGTGGAGGAAACAATATCAAAACGCGATTACAGCGGCTGAACGTGTAACCGGCAACTCTTTGTATACATTGGTTTCGATCAGCAATTGGAATACTATATTCTCCGCCGGATTAAGCAGCGAAAGTATATTTGAGGTCGGCTACAACGAGGTCCAGACCAATCTGATGCGTGTTCTTTATGCATTGGGTAACGATGCAGATTATTTTCCAAGCCAGCGGTTCATGGATTCGTTCGAAGACGGAGACCTGCGGAGGCCGAAGATCTGGGATAACACACAGGTACAGCCAAGAAAGATCTGGAAGTTTTTCGGAGAAGGTTTCAACGATGAAAGTGCCGACCCGTCTGCCAATAACGTTGTGTTGGTGCGATTAGCCGATGTCATTTTGCTGAAAGCGGAGGCGCATGCCCGTTCAGGGCAAAACCAGGAAGCGCTGACTTTGCTGAACCGTATCCGGAATCGTGCCGGATTAACCGGGTTGGACGAAGAAACAGCAACGCAAAACTATGGCGATGTCACTGCCGCTATCATGCATGAGCGATCGATAGAGCTTTGCTATGAAGGGCACCGTTGGTTTGATCTGGTAAGGACTGATAAAGCGATCGAGGTGATGCAGCCTATCAATGGGTTGAGTGACCCACGCAATATCGTGTGGCCGATCCATGAGGATGCGATCAATCGCAACCCCAATCTGGTGCAAAACGAATTTTACAGATAATCTGATGCGAAGGCATTGATAATAAAGATCATTTATTATGCAAACGAAAAGAATTTTAGCCGCTTGTGCCGCCCTGGTGCTTTTGATGGCAAGCTGTGAGATCCAGGAAAATTTCAAGTATCAACCTGCCGGAGTGGATGGGAAATTAGGGGTGACTGCCTGGGATTTTATTCAGGCAAACAGTGATTTTGAACAATTACGACGGGCTATTACACGTACCGGACTTCAAAATCTGTATCAGAATGAGGAAAGGACCTTTATCGTCCCCAACAACATGGCATTTAATGCGTACTTGCAAAGCAGTGGCTACTCGTCGGTAGAAGATATCCCCCTGCCCATCCTGCGGAATATGTTGCGGTACCACATTGTCAAGGACCGTGTCATTTTTACCGATCCCGGCATCACCCGCGATCGACCTATTGCCTACGAAACGGAAAACGGGCAGACGATGTACCTTTCACGCAATAACAATTACTCGGGACTGATCAACCAGGGGACGGCAAGGCAATGGGAAATCCGTACCTCCAACCTGGAACCGACGAACGGGGTGATGCACGCGGTCAACTTCATTGTCTATTTTTCCGCTCCGGCTATTGACAACCGTACGGAGACTACACTGGAGCGGGACACCATCTATCCTTTGCATGATGCGTTTGTGGCTGGTGATAGTCCCGGTGAATTATATGCAAATACGAATTATGGGGCGAATCCGCTTCTCAGACCGAAATACTCCAGCCCGGCGGGTAATTCTGCTTACGACAGGGCTGCCTATCTCATGTTTGATCTTGATGATTTTGACAAAGAGGGAATCGTCGTAGGTATGCACCTCAGGCTGGCAGTAAGTTTCACCACCGGAGATGGTTATGCGCTGAACCTTTTCAAAGCGGCGAGCAACAGCTGGACAGAATCCACCATCACCTTTAACAATGCTCCCGGCCGGGTCGGAGATCGTATTTCGTACGTAGCTACTTCCAAAGTGAGTGCTTTCAATTTTGATATCACCAATTTCTACAAAAATGAATCACCAAGCGGAAGAGTTTCCTTTACGATAGAAAGCGGTGCCGCTCCGGCAGGCAATAAAACCGATGATCTCGGATCAAAAGAACATGCTACACTGGATCCCCCCATGATCATAGCGACCCTGGCTACCGGAGTAAACGATCTGGTCGTAGAAACAAACCGGCCGGCCACGGTGTCCAATGGTGGTTCATTTGTGGTCAATAACGATATCCTGGAGATTTCCGGTGCCGAGCCGGGGGACATCATCTACACCATTGAAACCGGCCCTGCGAAAGGCTGGCTCGTCAGAGGTGCTGATATATTAGGCCAGGGCGGACAATTCACACAGACGGATATCCAGTCGTTGAGCCTGCTCTATATTCATGATGGGGAGAACAGCGGAGAAGACACCGTTATATTGTCTGCCAGGGACCGCACAGGTGCCGTGGTGGAGGATATCCGGGTAACTATTCATGTACAATAACTTCACCATGGCACCACACAGGTTTTGCTGTTTCCGCATCGTGCTGAAATTATTCATTGCCGTGGTCATGTTATCTTCCTGCTCGTCTACACCTCCGGGTGAAGACGAGCAGGTTAAAAGCAGTACCCGGGTGATTACCTTTTCGGGCTTTGAATGGGTGGTCCGTACAACCGGCAACGGAAAAGAAGGTCCGGGCCCCAATCACTTTTCGGATTCGGAAGACAATGTCCGGGTAGATGAAGCCGGCCGGTTACATCTGAAGATCGTTCAGAAAGGGGGCATCTGGTATTGTTCCGGCATTTCAATGCGCCGTTCACTGGGGCATGGCACCTATGTTTTTTACGTATCCGGCAGGGTAAGTGAGCTGGATCAGCACGTGGTTGCCGGACTTTTTACTTACAGGAACGATGAGGAGGAAATTGATATTGAATTTTCACGCTGGTCCGACCCGGATAACATGGACTCCCAGTTTGCAGTCCAGCCCTCCCATCTGCCGGGCAATAAAGTCCGCTTCAACCTCGATCTGATCGGGGAACGCTCTACCCATGCTTTTAACTGGCAGCCAAAAAAGATTGACTTCATCAGCCTGCAGGGGCACGGCCTGACACCAACAGCAGACCATGTCATTCATCAATGGACCTATACCGGAGCAAACATTCCGCCGGACAGCGACGAACGACTGAAAATTAATCTGTGGCTTTTCCGGGGCCGGGCACCTTCCGATGCCAGGGAGCAGGAACTGGTGATTGACCGGGTGGAGTATATCAAAGAAGGTCCCTGAATACTTGCGAATAAACACTTATTTGCCTAAGTTTGGCTATCAGTTAACGAACCGGCAAATAGAGTGGATCAGTACGGCGTACTTTCTGACAGCGAATTACTGCAACGCATAGACGCGGATGACGAAGGTGCTTTTGCCGCGTTATATACCCGTTACAGTGAGTTGTTGCTGGCTTATGCCTGTACGTACCTGCGTGACCAGGCGGATGCCGAAGATGTGGTGCACGACCTTTTTACCACGATATGGCATAAGCGGCACCATATCCATATTCATTCCTCGGCCAGGTCATACCTGTATCGCGCGGTACTGAACCGGATACTGGACCGTGCAGACCGTACCCGTCATTACCGGCAATACCTGGCAGCTGTACAACAGAAGCTGGAAATGGGTACGCCCGCGGCCGACGAAGCTTTGCTGGAACGGGAGCTGGCACAGCAGTTTGAAGCTACCCTGCAGCAGCTGCCTGCTAAAACAAGGGAGGTATTTAACTATTTCCGCAAACACAACAAATCACGCCGGGAAGTCGCTGAAGATCTCCATTTATCAACCAAAACCGTTAACTGGCATTTACAGGCGGTCCTGAAGTTGATCAGGAAAGGGTTTACTTTTTTGGTTTATTTGTTGATTGGTTGATTGGTTTATTAGTGGGTTGGTGGGTTAGTTGATTGGTGGATTTGTGGGTTAGTTGATTTATCTATTGGTGGGTTAGAAGGAATATTCAGTTTTTGCGATGCTGCTGATGCACAAAGAATCCCCACACCCTGCGACTTTACGAAAAGCAGGTTAGTACGCCTGACCAATCAACCAATCCACAAATCAACTAATCAACCAATTAGGTTAACTGCTCACTGGTCAGGCCGAAACGCCTTTCGCGTTGCTGGAATGCGAGGATGGCCTCAAACAAATCGTTTCGCCTGAAATCAGGCCACATCTTTTGTGTAAAATACAGTTCCGTATAAGCCAGCTGCCAAAGCAGGTAGTTGCTGATACGCTGTTCACCACTGGTCCGGATCAATAATTCCGGGTCGGGTATACCGTTCGTTGCCAGGTGGGCAGCAAATACCTCCTCGGTGATATCAGCCGGATCCAGCGTACCGGCCGCGGCCTGTTCGGCCAGGCGTCGTGCCGCCTGCGTAATTTCCCACCGGGCACTGTAGCTTAGGGCCAGGGTTAACGTACAATTTTGGTTTGCGGAGGTTTTATGAATCGTCTGGAGCAACTGATCATGGCATTTACCAGGAAGCATCTCCAGATCACCAATGGCATTCAGGCGTACACCATTGTCCATGAGCGTAGCTGTTTCCTTATTGATGGTTGCTACCAGCAACTCCATCAGGGCAGCTACTTCCAGCTTGGGACGATTCCAGTTTTCCGTTGAAAAAGCATATAGTGTCAGGAACTTCACACCAATCTCCACGGCCCCCTCTACGGTATCCCGTACTGCTTTCACACCGTTCCGGTGGCCAAATACCCGCAGCTTGCCTTTCTCTTTTGCCCACCGGCCATTACCGTCCATGATGACGGCCACGTGGGCCGGCAACCGGCCGCGGTCAATTTGTTCTTTCAGATCCATGATCACTTGTCCAATTTCTTTCCCTTACAGGTATCGCCCCGGGATCGTATATGACACGCGCAGGTTCAGGACTTTATACATATCAAAACCCAACCCGTTCGTCCGGTTACCACCGTCTATATCGTCACTGATCATACGGCCGACAAATTCAAGTCCCAGGTTCCACGGCCCATAAGGTGTATACTTTATGCCAATACCGGCAGGAATAGAAAATGAAGTCGTATTCTTTCCTTTCATCCCGTTAAAGTCCTTTGAATGGTAAAATGTCAATCCACCTCCCACCATCAGGTAAGGGTTCCAGAAGTGGCGGGGAGTTCCCGCAGGCTTCTTGCGGATATTCAGCTCGTAGAAAACCGCCGCTTCACTCAAATGGGTGGTAAAGAGTACCTGCCCAGTCTGCTCTGCTCCCCTGAAACCGGTACGGGAGAAATTAAAACGAACCCCTCCGTTCTTTGCCAGGAATGAAGGCGACTTCTGGTCGAATTCCATTCGTGCAAATACGCCGGCCGTCCAGTTATGGAAGCCGATGGCTGTATTGGTTTCGTGTCCCATACCGAACCAGGTCCTTACCGATTTCATAGGTGTATAATCGCCCATATAACCGGACAGGCCGCCCAGCAGCCCGATTTCCAGATCCTGTGCCTTCAGCGACGAGGTACTCCATACCATCATCACGGCCAGCAGTCGCATACTATGCTTCATCCGCCATTTTGTTCAGGGCGTAAATATAAAAGAATTATTCCTATTCTTCGCCTTCATCCGTTTCCTCATCGGCATCCGTGAAAGGCAGTTCCAGGTTCTTCACCGGCTGTACGGCATTACCGGCAATGCCCCTGACAGAACCATACATATCAATCGTATTGGTAATCACTTTTTCAATCTGCCGTTCCCGTTCCTTCCAAATACGATGCATGGCCCGTTTCTCACTTTCCAGTGCTGTTTTGAGGGAAGAGAAGCCTTCTACGATCGCTTCAACCTGCATACGGAAGGTGTTACTGGTCAGGAAATCGTACAATAAGTGCATCTTGTCGCCCTTGTTTTCCTGCGAAGCAAGAGCCATGCTCAGCTGGACAACCGATTCGCGCAGTACGGCACATAACCCTTTAAATTCTGCATAGGTGCAGATCCAGATCCCATCGCGCTGACCAATGCGTTCCATACCCGGCGGCATGGCATCGGTAACCAGCACACCGATAGTTGCCCCTTTATCACGCATATCGGCTCTGAACTTTTCAATCCAGCTGGGTTGGAAGTCCTTGGTACGTTTACTTTCGTAGTAGATTTTACCACAGTTCTGGCGGGTATGAGTATTCACTACCTGCATGCAATCGCCGCCCCGGGCACCCTTTTTGATTTCTTCAATGGTATCCAACGGAAACTGCAAGGTCAGCCACTCTTCGATAGCCAGTTCCTGCACCTCGCCCTGCAGCTGCATGGAACCCTGCTCCTGCTTCCGCTTCATTTCCTCGGTGAGTTTCCGCTGATCGTCCAGCTGCTTCTGCAGTTCGCGCAGTTTCAGTTCATTGCGTTCTTCTTCTGTTTTCTTTATCCGCTCCCGCTCGACGAGCAACTGTTCATTCAGGCGACGCTGGGCCTCTGCTTCCACCGCTTCTTTCAGTTCTGCTTTCTCACGCTTCAGCGCCTCTACTTCTGCTTTCGTCCGGTTCAGTTCGCGTAGCTGTGCTGATTTTTCATTAAGTTCATTCTGCAGCGCTTTGTACTGCTCAGCCTGTTCCTCTGTCAGCCGCGCTTTCAGGCGCTCTTCCA
>CAZJKM010000078.1:0-12433 GCA_964546645.1 uncultured Sphingobacteriaceae bacterium | reverse complement strand
GAATTGCAGGATGAGTGTGCCATCCAGGCATAGAAAGTAATAATATTCATTCTTTTTCCATGGGGAGCGGAAGATCAGCCACGCCGTGAGCAGAGTGACGATCACCAGTCCGGGGGTAGTTTGGGAGGTATTTTGGTTGAAAATAAACAGCAACAATAGGTAAGCACTCAGTAACAGCAGGCAGAAACGGTAGGCGCCTCGTTCGCCGAGCAGCACCGGAATGGTTTTCAGTCCGTATTGCTTATCCTGCGGAAGATCCCTGATATCAAAAGGGAGGGTAATCGCGGCAATAAACAGGAAGCGTTTAAAACAAAGCAGTGCCTGGTTTGCCCAGGGGATCCGGATTCCCTCGTGTGAAAGGCAGGCAATGGGAAGGGCTACACAACAGAGTGTCCACACAAAAGCAATTAAGAAAAGTTTCAGTCCGGGTATCTGTCTGAAATTGCGTTTTTTATTGTTTACATGCCACAGGGGCAGGCTGTATAATAAAGCAAATAAGCCGGCAATAATCAGGACCCAACGGGCAGCAGGCAGGAGATGAAGTGATGACCACAAACAAACGAAGATTACCAAAACGGTGAGCAGGATCATCAGCCGCTCGTGGCGGAAGAACCAGCGCACGCGACGGTAAGGAGATTGTGCCGGGTGTGCCGGTTTTGCCAGCAACATGCTCAGGTTATAAAAGGCAAAAGTGGCACAACCCTGTACAACCAGTACATACGGATCAGCCGGCATACGCAGTAGCAGGTACGTCATTGCCCCCTGGGCAACCGCACAGCCGGCAATGAACAGGTTACTGTACAGGATGGAATCCGAAAGTCCGCGCAGGTGCAACCTCAGCATCACATCAGCCGGCAGGTTGATTAAGCGGAAAACGATGTGCCGCAGCCGCAGGTCTTCGTTGCATTGGGATTATTAAAGGTAAACCCACGGGCATTCAGTCCGCTCTGGAAGTCGATTTCCATGCCAGCGAGGTAAAGGCCGTGTGCCTTATTCATAAAAACGCGGATGCCGGCAATGCCGTATTCACTGTCTCCGTCTTTTTTCTGGTCGAACCCCAGCAGATAGTTCATCCCGGCGCAACCTCCGCCTTCAACGCCTATCCGCAACCCGAAATCATCCCCTATTTCCTGTTGTTCCTTTAATTTATGCAGCTCTCTGACGGCCCCTTCAGTGAACGTAACCGGTAATGCAGGTGCTGAAATTGCTGTGCTCATAGTTTTCCCTTGCGCTAAGTTGTAATTTAAATTAAAACAAAAATAACGAAAAATGTTCATTTCTTTCTGTGTTTGCTGATTTTGACGGTTTGAAAACAAAGTAGCTTAACCTGTTTCTTCCCCCGAATTTTTTTTACTAAGAAATATTATTCAACTTGTGTTATTTTTTTGTAACTTTCCACACGACATTTCGGGGGTAATCAATCCGTTCAGCAGGTAAGTTTTAATAGGGTTTGTGTCGGGGTTCGGCTGAATGTGGAAAAAATTTCAGCACGAGAATGCAATGGTAAAATTAATGGGTTTATCTATTTTAAGTAGTTGTTTTTAAGTGCGTTGACTTTTAGTTGAAAATTAATTTTTTTACTGGCTTATTTTTGTCATCTTCGATTTTTGAAAAGCTTATTAACATTTTTAAACATCTGATTTGGTAATCAGTTTATTAGAAGATACAGTATGGAAAAAACGAGTACGAGTGTATGGAATAGCTGTCTTCAGATCATCAAAGACAATATCCCGGCGCAAAGTTTCAAAACATGGTTTGAGCCGATCAAGGCGCTGCGTTTGGAAGGAAATGTGCTGACCATACAGGTACCCAGTTTATTCTTTTACGAATGGCTTGAAGAACACTACGTAGGATTGTTGCGTAAAACCGTTAAAAAGCAGCTTGGCGAAACGGGGCGGCTGGAATATAATATCGTAGTTGAAAAGTCGTCCAACAGTAATCCATACACAACCAATATGCCGTCAAACGGGAATGGTGCCGAAGGTAAACGACAGTCGATGCCGGTGCCTGTTGCATTGAACAAGGATATTAAAAATCCGTTTGTGATTCCGGGTCTTAAAAAGCTGCAGGTTGATCCCCAGCTGAACCAGAATTATACATTTGATAATTTTATAGAGGGCGACTGCAACAGGCTGGCCCGTTCGGCTGGTTTTGCTGTTGCTACCAAGCCGGGAGGTACTTCTTTTAACCCACTGATGATTTACGGCGGTGTGGGACTGGGTAAAACACACCTTGCCCAGGCAATCGGAAATGAAATCAAGCGTATTCTGCCCGATAAGTTGGTTATATATGTGTCCTGCGAAAAGTTCTGCCAGCAGTTTGTGGATTCCCTGAAGAATAATACCATCAATGATTTTGTAAATTTCTATCAGGCAATGGATGTCATCATCATGGATGACGTGCATAATTTTACCAATAAGGAAAAGACCCAGGATATCTTTTTTCACATCTTCAACCATCTCCACCAGTCGGGTAAGCAGATTATCCTGACGTCTGACAAACCACCGAAGGATCTGGCTGGGCTGGAAGAACGCCTGCTGAGTCGTTTTAAATGGGGGCTTTCGGCTGATATGCAGGTGCCTGACCTGGAAACCCGCATGGCGATTCTGAAGAAAAAGATGTATGCAGATGGAATTGAGCTGCCGGATGAGGTGGTGGAATATGTCGCCAATAATATAGATAACAACGTGAGGGAGCTGGAGGGAGCCATGGTGTCCCTGTTAGCACAGGCAACATTGAATAAGAAGGAAATTGACCTGAACCTGGCAAAATCCATGCTGCGTAACTTTATCAAGAACGCGCACAAAGAGATTTCCATGGATTTCATCCAGAAGCTGGTGTGTGAGTATTTTGAGGTGCCGGTGGAAATGGTGAAATCAAAAACGCGTAAAAGAGAGATTGTACAGGCGCGGCAGATCTCCATGTATCTGGCTAAAAGCCATACAAAGACCTCGCTGAAATCCATTGGTGAGTTTTTCGGAGGAAGGGACCATTCGACCGTCATTTATGCCTGCCAGACCGTGGAAGACCTGATTGATACCGATAAGAAATTCAAGGCGTATGTGAATGATATCCAGAAAAAACTAAGATTGGGATAGTGTTACGGTGGTTTCTCCGTATCGGGAATAAGTAATACGAAGGCCTGCCGGTATCCGGCAGGCCTTCTGCTTGCTGTAAGGTTGTTTATGTAAAGCCTGAATAGAGGAAAGGTGATTATTTGACTTCAATCAGGCGTGTAGCCGCTTTGGCTTCTTCCTTTTTTCCGATGGTGATGTACAGCACCCCTTCCTTGTAGCTGGCATCAATCCTTGCATGATCGATGCTGTCCGGTAAGGTAAAGGAGCGCGCAAATGATGTGTAGCTGTATTCGCGCTTACTGTAGCGCTTGTTCTCATCCACCGTTTCGTTTTTCTTTTCTGCTGAAATGGTCAGTACATCGTTTTCCACGTTGATTTTAAAATCGTCTTTGTTCAGTCCCGGAGCCGCCAGCTCAATTTCATACGCCTCCTTGTTTTCTGCAATATTCACCGCGGGTACACGGGAAGTCAGGCGATCGGAAACAAACGAATCATTAAACAAAGAGTCGAACAGATTACTTACCCAGGGATTAACCACATTGCCCTGATTGCTTTTGTTGAATTTTACCAGTGTCATTTTATATCCTCCTTTTTTCTTTTTATATTTCACTATACCCGGCTCTTTTCAAAGGGTGTACCAATGGTAAAATAATGGTAAAAGGAAAGGTGTATGTGACATAATGTCGTGGTATTTTGTTGTATAAGTGACAAAAAGTCTTATTGTGGTGTTGCAGTTGTCGTATCGGGCCTGCTTTGCCAATGCAGTTGGACGGTGGCCCTAGCTTGTTCGCCGCCGAAAGGGGGATGCAGTTTGGTAATGCTCACCCGGATAGCTGTCAGGTTATGAAAGCCTGCCTGTATTTGCTGCAATATATCAGCCGCCACGGTTTCCAGCAGCTGGCGGGGTTCGGCCATGGCATTTTTGGCAATACGATAAAGCTGTTCATAATTGACCGTATCGGTCAGCTGCTCCTGCATGCTCCACGATTGGAGCGAAAAGGTCGTTTCAATATTCACGACAAACTCATTGCCGGTTACCTGCTCTTCCGGATAAAAGCCGTGGAAGGCATAAAAATGTGCATCATGCAGGGAGATACATTGTTGCAATTGCTCCATAAACAAACCTGCCTGTTTTTTTCAAGCACCGCAAAATTATACATATAATTGCAGATTAATAACGTAAATACCATGCATAAAATGAATAGATTAATTACAACAGGATTCTTGATGGCGGTTGTATGGCCCGTATGGGGCCAGCAACAAATGAAAGCAGAAGATACTGAATTTTACGAACCGGTCCCTCCTAAGGTACATACCCATCTTTCGGAGATCCCGTCTGACGCCATTGTGTTGTTTGATGGAAATGGCCTGGACGCATGGGAATCTATAAAGAACCCCGGTCAGCCAGCGGGATGGGTGGTAAACGGAGGTGTGCTGACGGTGCATAAACCGGCAGGCCATATCCGGACGAAACAGCATTTTACGGATTTCCAGATCCACCTGGAGTTTTACATTCCTACCTATGTGGGTGAATCCGGCCAGGCCAGAGGCAATAGTGGATTGTACCTGGCGGCACCGTTGTCAGGCAGCGATGGGTATGAGCTGCAGATACTGGACTCTTATGAAAATGAAACTTACGTAAACGGCCAGGTAGGTTCTGTGTACAAACAGGGTGTTCCACTGGCCAACCCGTCACGCCCGAACGGCTATTGGCAGGTATACGATGTGGTGTGGACCGCTCCCCGGTTTCACGAAGACGGTACACTGAAATCACCGGCACGGATTACCGCCTTTTTAAATGGGGTGCTGATACAGCATAACTTTGAGCTGAAAGGGCAGACCAAGTATATCGGTATTCCCGATTACGTGGCCCACGGACCTTCTCCCATCAAACTACAGGCCCACTCGGATCCCAGTAAACCCATCAGTTTCCGGAATATCTGGGTCAGGGAGCTGTAGGGATTTGAAGATTTGAAGATTTGAAAATGGAACCGACATACGTGGCCACCTTCGCAGGCATTTTCAAATCTTCAAATTTTCAAATCTTCAAATCAGAATAATTTTTCCGGATAAGTGCCATTCGCCACCAGGGTAGCAATGCTTTCCTGTACAATCGGCTTGTCTTCCTTATACGTTACGCCAAACCATTTCTCTCCGGTCGGGATCACCCTGAATACGGCTTTTCCACTTTTGATCAGGGCATCAGCAACGATTGGTATAAAGAACTCCGCTTTAGGATTGTGCTCATTTTCGTCTACGAACTTTTTGAACAGCGTTTCGCTCTCGCCGAAAACAGCCGGGGTAAAACCCCAGAAATTCATGGATACACGGGTGTCCGGGCTCAGTTCCGTTTCAGCGTCATTCTCTTCAAAGAAAATTTTCTTCTCTCCGTTCACCTCCTTAAAATAAACTTTTGTCCGCTCGTTGATCTCCGTCATATTGCCGTTTTCATCCACTTCGGCAACGCCGCGTGATACCGCACCGTGATCAGACAGGGTTTTATCGACCTGGTAGCCGACTAACGAAAAAGTTTGGTCGTTTACCTCATTAGTGAGGAAATCCGCCATTTTCTTAAAAGCCTCATAGCCGTAAAAATCGTCGGCATTGATCACACAGAATGGCTCATTCACCTGGTTCCGTGCTGAAAGGACCGCATGGGCAGTACCCCAGGGTTTCGCGCGTTCTATTTCTTTATGAATGCCAAACTTGGTCAGGTCGTAATCCTGAAAGACATAGTCGGTCTCAATTTTCCCCTTTAGTTTCGGCTCAAAAATAGAACGGAAATTTTCAGCAAACTCTTCCCGGATGATAAAGCTGACTTTGCCGAACCCGGCCCTTATCGCATCATATATAGAATAGTCAATGATGGTTTCTCCGTTCGGTCCAAAACCGTCAATCTGTTTCATACTGCCATACCGGCTGGCCATACCGGCGGCCAAAATCAATAGAGTTGGTTTCATCTTAAGAATATAATGAATGGTATACGTTATTTATGTATAATTAAATGCGGACCAATATACGAAAATATGGATCATATCTGCCGGTTACGCCGGAATCAGAATTTATACGTGAAACCAGCACCCACGATCTGTCTGATTTGCAGAGCCGGTCCGCTTACCCCCGGATTGTTCTCCCGTGGTATGAGCGTATTGTCATCATAGAGCAGCTGCAGGCCGGCATTAACAGAAATAAACCGGTTGACTTTCATGAAGAGGTTCAGCGTGTAATCTATGTCTACATTCTGCGGGTCCTCCAGGTAATTCGAATAGAGTTTCAGGATATTTTCCAGGCTGACGTTTTCCATGAGGTCTGTTTTGTAATAGGCATCGAATGACGCACCAAACTCAAAACGGGATGTCTCTCCGGGGTTAACGCCGAATGCGCCGTTGTTAGACAATTCCTCGTTGGTCACAAGAATAAACCGGGCAGCAGCCGGAGAAAGGTTGAAACGGAAGTTGTCAGATTTCTTGAAAGCGAAACCCGGTCCCAGACTCAGGTAAGCAGGCGCAAAGGCGGCCGATATCAGCGTGGCATTGTTACCGGCATCATACTGGTATCCGTTTGCAAACTGCGTGTTAAAATTCAGGTAGAAAGTATACAGCCATTTCGGAGCCGCCTCATAACCCAGCAGGCTGTTCAGTACCAGGCGGTCATCATTCTTCCGCCAATCCACATGCCGCTGCTTAGTCAGGCCGTAACCCGCAATAAACTTGTTGTCCCAGCTCCATTTATTCCTTTTATAATTAAAATCGTAATTGAGAACCAGGTTTCCGGCAAGGGAATTGACACCTCCGGCAGCCCAGTTGGAGAATGAACTTTGGTTGATGAGAAAGGTGTTTTCTCCGCTGATGGTCCAGGCAGAGTCAGGAGTTTGTGCGATGGCGTACGAAGAGACGAACATAACCATCACCATCGTCATGCGTATAAGTGTTTTCATGTTTTGGGTATTTAATAAGGCCGCAAAGTTACATACATCCGCGGATGTAACAATAGTACTGCCAAAAAGTTTATGGATGGGTGCCGGAATGTGCTGATTAATTGCTTGTTTTGTGAGATGGTTATACGCTTAATCTGTATCGGGAAAACCGACGAATCGTGGCTTCGGGAGGCAATTGATAAATACGAAAAGCGCCTGAAGCATTATGTAAGGTTTGTATGGCAGGTAATCCCCGATCTCAGGCCGGCAGCCCGGTTGGTGGCCGGTGAACAGAAAGAAAAGGAAGGGGCGCTGATCCTGAAGCAGCTGGATCCGTCAGACGTGGTCGTATTGCTGGATGAGCGGGGCGATGAGTTCCGGTCCGTGGAGTTTGCGCATTTCCTGGAAAAGAAGATGCTGGCAAGTATACAGCAGCTCGTATTTGTCATCGGCGGCCCGTATGGGTTCAGTGAGGCCGTGTACCAGCGGTCGAACGGCCGGCTGTCACTTTCAAAACTGACATTTTCACACCAGATGATCCGGCTTTTCTTTACCGAGCAATTGTACCGGGCATTTACGATATTGCGTGGGGAGCCCTATCACCACGAATGATACCTGCTTTTATGGAATGACGCCCTTTGCGGCATCAAACAATAGAAGCAGGTATTTTGTAGAATGAATAAGGGAAGAAAACAAAGAACAAACACCATGACAATGTTCAAACCAAGAAAGTTCCGCTACAGGAGCGAAGCAGGCAACCGTGACAGCACCATTTTCTGGCTCACGCTACTCATTGGTCTCGCACTGGCTGCCCTGATTATCTTCGTATTGTAGAAGACGGGTGATTATTCGCCGGCAGGCAGCAACTGGCCGGCAGCCAGAATCTGATACCAGTTTATAATCTTCTTCATATCAGAGGTGTAAACCCTTTCTTCGTCGTGCCGGGGAGCTACTTCCCGGAAATAAGCCCGCAGGTTGTTGCCATCCGTTTTTGCGGTGTCCGGCATCGGAACCGGTGTCTCCCTGATCCGCTCAAAAATGGCCGTTAACCGGATGTCCTCTTCTTCGCCATACACGGTAATGTCTTCCAGCGACGCCATCCGGACCGTAGTGGGGTTCAGTACCAGTTTTTGCTTTTGTTCGTTCAGGCTCTCAACAATGTAGGCTGATTTATTTTGTCCTACTAATCGGTATAATCCCGGTTTCCCGGTAATTGAAACAATTCCTTTTAAGTCCACTTGCAACTATTCCTCAATAACTTCTATCCCTAAAATTGTATCTCCCTGCCGGATGTCATCAATCACATCCACATTTTCGGTCACCTTGCCAAAACAGGTATGGTGCCGGTCTAAATGAGCAGTATTCGTACGGCTATGGCAGATAAAGAATTGTGACCCGCCGGTATCGCGGCCACGGTGTGCCATAGAAAGTACCCCCCGGTCGTGATACTGGTTGTCACCGTCCAGTTCGCATTTGATGGAATAACCGGGCCCGCCGGCACCTGTTCCCGTCGGGTCCCCTCCCTGTATCACGAAATCGGGAATTACCCGATGGAACGTCACGCCATTATAATACCCCTCTTTGGCCAGTTTCAGAAAGTTGGCTACGGTATCCGGCGCATCTTTATCATAAAATGATACAGTTAAGTCCCCTTTATCGGTTTTGATAATTGCTTTGCTCATTACTTTTCATCAATTGAACCGCAAAGGTAATACTTTTGGATATTTTCGTAGCATAATAATTGATATTGACCAGGTAATTCGGGCAAGGTGCGTGTTATGGCGCCAATACGGCGATAGATTTGTGGGAGGAGCATGTTTTTTATAATCTCTTTCATATATTTGACCATCCCGCGACAGGCGTCGCGGTAATTTATAAGCCCCTGTACGTTAAAATAGGTGACCACTTTTTATCAGAGAAGATTAAACAATATGTTAAAGCCAGAAGATATGACAACAACAATTCCTGCCAACGATTTATCAACTCAGCACAGGCCTATTACCGATTTGTTCGGATGGCCCTCCACCCCGGAAGAATGGGAGCAATACCGTCTTTCAGATGAGCAGGTGGCATTTTATCAGGAAAACGGGTATCTCAGTAATGTAAAGTTGCTGGAACAGCCCCACATTGACCAATTACAGAAGGAACTGGCAGCAATTGCCGATCCGGACCATCCGGGAAATTCCCTGTTTCACGAATACCATTCCAATGAATCAGCCGATCCCGATGCGGTATTGTTCCATGCACTCGGTGCCTGGCGGGTAACACCGGCCTTTCATGATATCCTGTGGAACCCGGCTTTTGTGATGGCGGCCAGCCAGCTACTCGGCGATAAACCAGTCCGCTTCTGGCACGACCAGTTATTCTGTAAACCCGCACACCACGGCGGGGTGGTAGCGTGGCACCAGGATTATTCCTACTGGACCCGTACGGTGCCCATGCAGCACCTGACCTGTTGGGTAGGCCTGGATGATGCAACGGTTGAAAACGGTTGCCTGCATTATATTCCGGGTAGTCACCGCTGGGGATTGCTGGAAAAGCCGGAACTGGCCGGCGATATGGACGGTCTGCAGGCCTCCTTGTCTGAGGAGCAGAAAGCAGCCTTTACGCCGGTTGCCATTGAACTGAAAAAGGGATATGCAACCTTCCATCACCCGCTGATGGTACATGGCTCCTATGCGAATACCTCGCCGAATGCACGGCGGGCCTTTGTATTGAATGTAGTGGCTGACGGTACCATAGCGGATACGGATGAGGCGCTGATGCAGGGAACACCGCCCCTTGGAAAAGGGCAACCGCTTAGCGGGCAGTTTCACCCGCTATTGTCAGGATTAAGCCAGTAATCCTGGTAAGCGCATGAAGATCCTGTTTTTTTGTACCACGTGGGGACAGAAGCATGAACCGTGGGATGCGTTTTGCCGGAAAGCAGCCGCAGCGGGGTATGATGGTATAGAAACCGGAATGCCGGCTGACCATGAACACGACGCCTTTATACGGGCTTTGGCTGATCATGGTCTGCACTTCATCGCCCAGCACTGGGAGACGACGGATGCCGACTTTCTCCGGCATGAAGAAGCGTACAGGTACCGGCTGGAAAAGCTGGCAGACCTGCGCCCGTTACTGGTCAATTCGCACACGGGGAAAGACCATTTCAGTGTCAGCCAGAATGCCCGGCTGATCGGCACGGCATCACGGGTCGCCCATGATCAGCAAGTGCCGGTGGTACATGAGACCCATCGGGGTCGCTTTGCGTTCGCAGCGCATGTGCTGCAGCCATATCTGGAACAGCATCCCGATATAGCCCTGGCCCTGGATATCTCACATTGGTGCGCCGTAGCAGAAAGTCTGCTGGCCGATCAGGCAGATGCCGTGCAGTCCGCTATACAACATACCCGTCACATCCATGCACGGGTGGGTTTCGAGCAGGGGCCACAGGTTCCCGATCCACGCCTGCCGGTATTTGGTGCTGCATTCGATTTTCACCTTCGCTGCTGGGACCGGGTGGTGGAAAAGCTCCGGGCAACCGGGGCCGGGCAGCTGACGATTACGCCGGAGTTTGGCCCGTGGCCCTATTTCCCGGGGTGTCCGGGCGAACAGATTCCCGGTCTCCAATGGGAGATCAACGTCTATATGATGCAGTTGTTGCGGGAGCGTTACGGTTAATGTTCAGCAGCGGTTATATGTTCGTTCAGGAGCTCTTCCAGTGTAATTCTGGCAATGCCCATCGCTCCCGCGTCGCGGCCGAGCTGCGATAGTTCCACCTGTACCAGTTCGTGGATAGCCGGCATGCAGTAGGCATTGATGGATTGCTGGATAGGTAAGGTAATATATTGGCGTGCTTCAGCAATTTTTCCGGCTAAGATGATCAGTTCCGGATTGAAGAGCTGGATGAGCGTCGCAATCCCTTTACCCAGTTTCTCACCCAGGTCTGACAGGATGTTGATCGCATATTGGTCTCCCTGGTTTGCGGCATTGATCACCAGCTGGGGTTCTATCTTGTCGATTTCCTGGTCCGACAGCTCGTTGAGCAGGGTATCCTGTCGGGACAGGATACCCTCCTTCGCCATCCGGGCCAGTGCAATACCTGAGGCGACCGTTTCCAGGCATCCTTTTTTTCCACAGTAGCATAAAGCGCCGTCTTCCACAAAAGGCATATGCCCCATTTCCCCGGAAAAACCCGCCACGCCGTTGCGCAGTTTCCCGTCCAGTATGATGCCCAGCCCGATGCCCCAATCCATCAGGATCACCAGCACATCTTTTCTGTTTCTGGCAAGCCCGAATTTAAGTTCTGCTATGGCTGAGCTTTTCACGTCGTTGATCAGGCATACCGGCTTATGGAAATCAGCAGACAGGATAGCACGCAGTGGGGTGCCGCCCGTCGCGTCTGTCATATAGGTATAATTGGCGCCTTCTCCCATATGGATCAGCCCCGGCATCCGGAGCCCGATTCCCATGATCCGGTCCCAGTCCAGGTCAGTGCCTGCTATAAAATCTGTTATCAGTTGTTTGAGTTGTATGACTGCCGATTGGTCGCGCGTCAGCGTGAAGGCCTGCGGACCCGCACTTTTCAGGATATTGTTATTGTTGTCCACAATCGCCAGGCGGATACTGAAACGCTCAATCTCAATGCACAGGATCAGCAGCGTTCCGTCTTTCACCTTATTCAGCACCGGTTTTCGTCCCCCTATGGAGCTGGCTTTCTCATTCTGCTCCACAATACCTTCATCCATCAGGCTGCTGATCACGGCCAGTGCTTTGGGAGAACTGATATTCAGCTGGCGGCAGATTTCTGCCTGGGTCATGCCCTCCTTTGCAATGAGCGATTTCAGCAATTTCAGTTTATAACTGTAATTTTTCTTTTCAACTCTGGACATCGTACCCAGTCTCGTATTTTCCAGGAAAAAAGATCTCATATGCATGTCGTCAGCGTGTAACAAAAATAAGGATATTCTTTATAAAATGAGAGATGATCGCTTACTTTTAAAAAAAAATAACAAAAGTTTTGAGAGAAGAGTGATAAAATATATTTTTGACGTTGAATACACGCCGGGTAAATCGGCAAAAAGCAGATCTGTTTATAAATCCAATACATTGTTTATAATATTGTATCCATATATCAGTTAAGTAACATGAAAGAGAAAGACACATCCCGGAGAGCGTTTATCCGGAAAACGCTGATAGGCGCTGCTGCTTTCAGTATTGTGCCCAGGTTTGTACTGGGAGGAAAGGGGTATCTGGCCCCGAGTGATCACCTGACAAAAGGGGTGATTGGTGTTGGCGGTATGGGCCGTAACCATTTCAGGTATGCTGGCACCAAAACAGTTGCCATCTGTGACGTTGACAAGCGGCATCTGGCCATTTCCGCCAAGCAATTGGAGGCGGGCGTCAAACAACTGTCTGATTTCCGCGATCTGATACAGCTGCCTGAGGTAGACATTGT
>CAZJKM010000077.1:0-12482 GCA_964546645.1 uncultured Sphingobacteriaceae bacterium | reverse complement strand
GTGTAGGTCAGTTCCTCACCGGCCTGAGCCTTGTTGTCGCCACTGGCGTCTGTTACCAGCTTCTCACTGCTGTAAGATGGTTTCTGAGCAATCGTTGTTGTTGCCTCAGATGTGGCCGGCTCTTCCACTTCATCTGCTGTTACTGACACACTGTTTACCAGCGATGTTCCGTCTTCAATATGAGACTGCTCCGCTTCAAAAGTTACGGTATACTGCCAGGTCTCATCCGCATCCAGCTTACCATCTCCGTTCGTGTCTCCGGTAACCGACGATAACACTCCGGTATTGCCGTCAGGTAATACATCGTTTACCTGAATGTTACTTAATGGATATTCACCTGTGTTCGTAAGCGTAATCGTATAATGTAATGTTGTCGGGGCGTCAATCTCCGTTTCCACTACCGTTTTTTCAACGGAGATACCCACCGGTTTAACGGTTATAACCACCGGTACCAACGGGCTGATACAACCTGTTTCAGGATGTGTTTGGCTGACATATGCTGTAAAGGTACCCGGTGCCGTTGTCTGAACCTGCAATTCACTTAACGGTGAATTACCTTCCGCATCCGAAAACCAATTCAAGCCATAACCATCCAGCGCGGTTGCAACGAAACCAAGTGCCGGCGCACCCACATAAGTGATCTGGTCAGTCACTACCGGAACCGGGGGCAACGGGTTAACCTCAACCTTGTAAACATCAGAATAACCTGATCCGTCACAGCCATTCAATGTGGCCTTGGCACGATAATAAGTAGCAGCAACTAATACCTCTGTCTGCAGCACAGGACTATTTGCTCCCGCAATAACTTCCCATCCGCTGACTCCGTTAGCTGATTTTTCCCAGATATAGGAATAGGCCTCCGGCGTAGGGCTGATATATCCTCCATCCAAAGAGGCACTCAATTGCGCGACCGAACCTTCACAAACCGGATTTGGTGAACCGGTGATAGCCACACTGTGTGTAATAACCCGTAACAATAATGCTCCGGAAGCCGAGCGGCACGTCGCATTGTGGATCGTGCCGGGATCTCCGGCAACCAAGGTGCGGTATTCGTAATTATCATCATCCAATGTCGCAACAAAAGTAAGCTGCGCTTCATTATTCGTACCGTTGTTAATAACGGCTCCTATATTTTCAAAATCGCTTTCGCCGATTTTTCTCCGTTGAAACTGGAAATAATACTGTGCATAATGTCCTGCCTCAACCGTAGCCGTGTAGGTAACCTGTGTATTGTTACAGACCACGTCTTCGTAGCTTTTAAGAAGAGTAACCGGAGGACCTACCGGCCTGAATGTAATGTCATCAATAGCCAGGTCATTACCCTGTTCCGTGGGAACGTCATTCAGAATCTGCAGCCGGACAGAAGATACACCTGCCGGCAGCTGAAAGATTGTTTTTAATTCTACCCATTCATTTACCACGGCAACCGGCCCACTGGAGATTTCGCTGATAACGGCACCGTTATTTCCATTCAGAATCCTGAAGGTAACAGACGGCGGGGTGTTTCCTTCTGTATTGATATCTTTAATCCACACAGAAAACTGAAATGATGTACCTGAACATAATCCGCCAATCTCTCTGTCAAAATAGAGCGTGGTGTTATCAAGTGCATCGACCACCATCATATAGCCGTCGCCGTTACCGGTATGGTCAGGACCATCGTAGAAGTACGTATTCCGATATCCGTTTGAATTGGTACCGATCGTATATCCACCCAATACAGTCCCGTATTTCGGGCCCCATTCACTTCCCCAATCCGGATTTACCGGAAAATAGTAATCAAGGGACGTGATATAGGAAAATCCTTCATTCCTGATTTTTGTACCATTCGGAAACGCGGTGCCATTCTCAGGGGCATACTGCCCGAAGTCTTCTATAAAGATAGGATCGCCGAGAGATGGCTCACTCTGTGCGTAAGCAGTGATAAACTGCGCACAGAGTAAAAAAACGAAAGTAAAGAAACCAAACGTCTTTTTGAATGTAGAAGGTAGCGAATTGTTCATAAAACCGATGTTTTCATTAAACTTGCCGCCGTGGAGCCTTTAAATAAATCAGCTTTTGTTATAACAGGGCTTCAATGGCAGATGATGTTCTCATTCTTCTGAAGTTGTCCTTTCAGAAATAATGAGCGTTCTTAAAACATTTCAAAGGTAATTTCGACAAGCAGGGGCGGTTATAGGATTACAGCGATTTTATTGTAGAAAACATGCTACAGGAAAAGCACAATAACTAACTGAAAATAAAATGTATAAACAATGTGAAGTTCAGGAAAGCTTGTGTTTGTCGTGTAAAATTGACAAACAGGAACTGGCTATTAATAGCGTGTTTTTACTAAAAATACAATAAAGCTATTAAATACGGCCTAAAAACAGACGTGTTTTGTAAGACAGGTGTACCTGGCCTTTTTGGTGATGATGGTCAAAAAGCTGCTGAAGCTTCCCGGCAATTTCCGGTGCCAGTGGATCTGTTTCGTGGGGCATAAAGGAATAAGAGAAAACCCTGCCGCGCAATTGTTCAAAGTTCAGCCAGTCGGCATGCTCAAATTCCATATAGGATACCTGATGGGGGGCAAAGAACGATAATACCTGCTGATCTGTTAGTTTATGTTGGCTCACCTGCAGATAATCAGCAGAATAGGTAATAATCAGCTGTTCATATGCCGCTTCAAAAGCACTTACGGTATTCCGTGTATTCCAGACGACGGCCAGGTGGGCATCCGGAGCCGCTATACGCCGGAACTCAGCTTTACTCAACTCAGCATTAAACCAATGGAACGATTGGGCACAGGTAATGAGATGAACAGAGCGGTCCGGCAGAGTGGTTACTTCCGCCGTTGCAGCAATCAGTTCGCAATCAGCATAGTTTTTCAGCTTATCCGCAGCAATCTGCCGCATTTCCGGATTAGGCTCTACCACCATTACCTTGCTTCCCCTTCCGGCCAGTCCCAGTGTTAAAATACCGGTACCTGCTCCGATATCTGCTATTACACGGCCCGGACCAATAGCGCAGGTGGCTGTCAGATAGTCAAATAACAGATGAGGATAGGTAGGCCTGTATTTCTCATAGTTGCCAGCTCTTACCGAAAAACGACCAATACTATCCTGCATACTCATTGAAACCAAGTAGGCAAGATAGTAAAATACAGCGAAAATGCAATTACCGGCTTATGACCAAAGCGATCAATAGGCCTTGACGATGTATAAACAGCTTTCCAGTTTTTTAATCTGGTCCTGTCTGCTAAGCCCCGCCAGGCTGTTCTTTTTGGAGAAAGACAATTTCCTGTCCAGCGAGTCGGTCGGGATCGTCGCTATGGATTGCAGCAGATGATTTGACTTGACGGCAAACGCAGCACCGTCTGTCTCGGTTTGTTTGCCACTGATAATGCCGATGACATTACCTTTACTGTCCAGTAAAGGACCGCCACTGTTCCCCGGATTCACCGGTATGGATACCTGATAAGAAGTCGTATCACCCCTGTAACCTGTCTTTGAACTGATATATCCCTGTCCGTAGACCGCATCTTCCCTCGGGAAGCCAATCGTAAACACATCCTCTCCTACATCAGCATGATGCTGCTTAAAGGTATATGGAAGGCTGTTGGGGGCCTTAAATGCCGGATCAATGACCTGCAATACAGCCATGTCAATGGCGGGGTCCTGAAACAGTACTTTTGCTTTGTAAGACTCGCCGGATACATTTTGCACATATACTGAATCTGCCCCTTTTATCACATGATAGGTGGTGAGGATGTAACCATTGGTCGACAGGGCAAAACCGGTGGCACCATAATGACTGTAGTTCACCTCATCTTTCTTTTTCGTCGTACTGTTTATATGCTTAATCAGCGCATTCTGAGCATTTACATTCCTCCTGATGCTATTCACATCCCGTTTCAGCGCACTGTACTGTGTCGTTGTATCTTTTACATTGCTATAGTAACCCGATAACCATAACGTCGAAAATACGGCAAAGACCGCCACTGCAGCGGCTACCATTGCATTGCTTTTAAAGCGGTTCCATAACTGCACAATGGGCCGCATCCCGGCGGGAGTTTTGTATGCCGGCTGTTTAGGCACTGCCCTGCCTGCTGCTTCGAGCCGTTCCTGAAAGGTCTTTCGCCGCCCGTAGGATACCAATTGGGCCATAAACAGGCGATGCACCTCCAGCTGTTCGGCAAGTTCCGGATCCGTAGCACATAGTTGCTCAAATCGTGCTGCTTCCTCAGGTTCCATTAAGCCCTGTAAGTAGAGCTCCGCCTGTCTGGTAAATTCTGTTTCATTCTTCATCTTTCTGCCTTTCTATGTTTCCAAAAAACAATTTCTTCAACCGTTGGAGACACTTATATTTTTGATTTTTAGCATTGTCCGCATTGGTGTATCCGAACTTGGCGCAAATATCCTGCATAGACTGGTTACGGATGTAGAAATCTGTAATAATGGTCCTGCAGGGCTCTCCCAGCTGCTCCAACGCATTCTCCATCTGTACAAACTGCCGGTCGGCCTCCGCATGTATGGAAACGTCCTCTTCAATCGCCAGGTCGTCTCCTATATCAGCCAGGTTGTACAGCTGTCTATCTTTTTTATATAAACTCTTTAACCACAAGTTTTTGCAGACAGCATATAAATAAGTTTTAAAGCTGCTGCTCAATACCAGGTCTTTCCGTTGCACTTTATCATAGAGCACCATCAGGGCCTCCTGGAAAACATCCTTGGCATCGTCCTCTGTGCCGCTATTCTTTGCCACCAGCTTTACCACCATCGGAAAGTATAGCCGGTACAGGCGGTCAAGGACAATCGAAGATCCGCTCAATATGCCGTCAATAATTTCCTGACTTTCGGTAATTAAAGCTTTCTTATCTATATCCACTATTAATCCTCTAATTGCAGCAATGGTAACCCAAAGGAAGTAAAAAATTCATCTTGTCCGGGGATTTGTTACATTCCGTTTACAAACCAGAGCAGCCGGTCAGGCAAAAGTAAGTAAAGTGCGCTTGGCTTTTACCATAATTAGCGTATTTTTGAGGCTGGACCAAGCATTTATGTATAAAATATCCATTCTTCCTGATCAGGTACAGGCAACCTTAAGTAAGCATCTGTTAGCAGACGGGTATGACCTTATATTTGATCTGGAGAGAAGCCGGGGTGTAACGATATACGACTCCAGGCATAACCGGGAGTTACTTGATTTCTTTACCTGTTTTGCCTCCGTTCCGTTGGGATATAACCATCCTAAGATGACGGGGGACGACGAATTCAAAAAAAACCTGTTACTTGCCGCACTCACCAATCCGTCCAATTCGGATATTTATACCACCCAGTATGCACAGTTCGTAGAAACCTTCAGCCGGGTTGGTATCCCTTCCTACCTGCCGCATGCTTTTTTTGTTGCGGGGGGCGGACTGGCCATTGAGAATGCACTTAAAGTGGCGATGGACTGGAAAGTACAAAAGAATTTCAGGAAAGGTTATCGTGAGGAGCGCGGCCACCAGGTGATCCACTTTGAACAGGCGTTTCATGGCCGTACGGGGTATACCATGAGTCTCACTAACACCCAACCCGACAAAACCAAGTGGTTTGCCAAATTTGACTGGCCCCGTGTATCAACGCCGGCCATCCGCTACCCCCTCACCGATGAGAATCATGAGGAATTACTACAGCGTGAGCAGCTTTCCCTCAACCAGATCAGGCAGGTGTTTGCGGATCATAAAGATGATATTTGTGCCATCATTATTGAGCCGGTGCAAAGTGAGGGCGGTGATCAGCACCTGCGACGGGAATTTATGGAACAAGTGCGTATACTGGCAGATGAAAATGAAGCATTGCTTATTTATGATGAGGTACAAACCGGCGTGGGGCTTACGGGAAAGTTCTGGTGCTGTGAACATTTCGGAGAGAAGGCACGGCCGGACATTATTGCTTTTGGCAAGAAAATGCAGGTATGCGGTATCCTGGTATCGAACCGCATTGATGATGTTGAAACCAACGTGTTTAACGTTTCGTCACGTCTTAACTCCACCTGGGGAGGCAGCCTGGTGGATATGGTACGGGCTACCAGGATCCTGGAGATCATCGAAGAAGATAATTTACTCCGGCATGCGGCTGAAACCGGAGATTATTTACTGCAGAAACTGCACGAGATAGCTGAAAGACATCCTGTGATTACCAATGTACGTGGCAAGGGTTTACTTTGTGCGCTTGACTTTCCCGATAAGGCAAGCCGTGACCTTTTCCTGAAAAAAGGGATGCAGCAGCACGTGCTTTTTATTGGTTGCGGAGAGCGTTCCATCCGCTTCCGGCCAGCCCTGATCATTCAACGGGATGATATAGACCGGGGCATGACTATTATGGACGATGTACTACGTGATTAGTTAATTGGTTAATTGGTTAATTGGTTTAGTGGTTGATTAGTTGATTTGTGGGTTGGTTGATTGGTTTAGTTGATTAGTTGATTTGTCATTAATTCTTGGAATATGTTATACCAACCCACTAATCCACAAATACACTAACCCACAAATCAACTAATCAACCAACCCACAAATAAACTAACCCACAAATAAACTAAACAAACGCACTGAAGCCGGTGATGGCGCGGCCGACGATCAGCGAGTTGATCTCTTTCGTTCCCTCATACGAATAAATAGCTTCTGCATCCGCGACAAAGCGTGCTACATCATGCTCCAGCAGGATACCATTGCCTCCCATCACTTCACGGGCCTGACCCACAATATCCCGCGTGCGGAGCGAACAGAATACTTTTGCCAGCGAAGCATGCTCATCCTTCAGCATACCCTGATCCTGTAATTCGGATAACCGGAAAACAAGTGACTGCATCGCGGTCAGATTGGACAGCATTTCCACCAGGTGATTCTGGATTAACTGGAAGGAAGCAATCGGTTTACCAAACTGGTGCCGCTTGCGCGTGTAGTCCAGTGCGCTCTCATACGCACCACGCGCGCACCCCACCGCCATCCAGGCGACACCTGCACGGGTCATCTGCAGCACCTTCGCCGTATCCCTGAACGAGTTGGCATGCTGCAGGCGGTCGCTTTCCCGAACCATACAATCTGTCAGCGTAATCAGTCCGTTCTGCACAATGCGCAGCGCCATTTTACCTTTTATTTTTTCAACAAAAAGGCCCGGACTGTCCTTTCTCACCAGAAAACCCTTCACCTCACCATCATCCAGGTCCCGCGCCCAGATAATGATCACATCTGCAAATGTGGCGTTGCCGATCCACTTCTTTTGCCCGTTTAACAGCCATCCGTTCTCCGTACGTTTGGCAGTGGTCGTCAATCCCCCTGCTGCCCCCGAGCCAACTTCAGGTTCCGTAAGTCCGAAGGCACCAATCGTCTTCAGTTGTTGCATACCGGGGAGCCATTCCTGTTTTTGCGCTTCGGAACCACACATATAAATAGAGCCCATTGCCAGGCCACTTTGTACGCCAAAAAACGTCGCTATGGAAGCATCCACGCGCGCCATTTCCATGGCAATAATGCCTTCCATCAGAAATGACTTGTTCGGGCAGCCATATCCTTCATAGGTTACCCCACATAAATTGAGGGCCGCAAACTTCGGTATGATCTCAAAGGGGAACTCATCGCGCAGCCAATAATGGTTTACCAGTGGCTTGATCTCCCGTTCCATAAACTCCCGTACCCGTAACTGCAGGGCGCGGTCTTCGTCATTCAGCCGCTGGCTCAGTTCATAAAAATCACCGTTAATTTCCGGTAGTTCCTTTTGCTTCCCGCCGCCGGCATTCAGCATCTTCATGAGCCCTTTCAACTGTTTCTCATCCAGTTTGGCGAAGCTCTCCATAGCTGCGGGTAAATCTATCTTTTGCGACAGCCTGGTCAGTTGGTCAAAATCGATCGACTTAAACAGTTTGTACGCATTCTTTATTTTTGAAAATGCACCAGCCATATATCTTACAGATTAATCATTTTAAAGGTACAAAACTAACAATCAGCCGGTAACAAAGTTTGTTCAGCGGCTTGACTGCAAAATGTGAGGTAATTTACTTACCTTTCTGTAAATTATCAAGTTTATCTGATCAGCGGGGAAGGGAACTGCGTGATTTGACCTATATTTGCGGTAATGGGACCGATTGGCGTTTTTGATTCAGGATACGGTGGTTTAACGGTTTTTCGCGAAATCGTGCAGCGACTGCCGCAGTATGATTATATTTATTTAGGCGACAATGCGCGTGTGCCTTATGGTAACCGGTCATTTGAAACCGTTTATCAGTATACACTGCAATGTGTGGAGAAGCTGTTCTCCCTGGGTGCCCACCTGGTTATCCTTGCCTGTAATACCGCTTCTGCAAAGGCATTGCGCACGATCCAGCGGAACGATTTACCGAAATATGCTGACCGGCGCAATGTACTCGGTGTGATCCGCCCTACTACCGAGCGGATCGGCCAGTTCACCACCAGCCGGCACGTGGGTATCCTCGCCACCAGCGGCACCGTCCAGTCGCAATCCTATGTGATAGAAATCAGCCGGTTTTTCCCGGATGTTCATGTGTTCCAGCAGGCCTGCCCGATGTGGGTGCCGTTGGTGGAAAATAACCAGCTGGATACAACCGGAACGGCTTATTTTGTAGAACGGGACCTCCGGCAGTTAATGGATCAGTCTGACAGGATCGATACGGTTGTGTTGGCCTGTACCCACTATCCGCTATTGCTGCCGGTTATCCAACGCTACCTGGATCCCGCTATCCGCATTATCTGGCAGGGCCCGCTTGTTGCCGAAAGTTTTGCCGGTTACCTGCAGCACCATCCGGATATGGAGGCAGTGTGCAGCAAAAACGGAAGCATCCAGTTTTATACGACAGACCAGGCAGAAAGTTTTGAAGAGAAGGCCTCCCTGTTTTACCGCCAGCCGGTCAGCGCCCGGCAGATAAAACTATAGCCGGAAACGGATACCCTGCTGGCTTCAACCAGTATATTATTATATATTGGCCGTTTCTTTTTAAATAATTCTGTTAGCTTTGTTTAAAAAAGCTGCATTCAGCAACGAAGCCGTAAAACGAATGACTCAGGAACACTATAATGATTTAGCGCTTGTTTTGGCCTGGCCTGATGAAATAACCTTGGGGGATGAGCGGTGGATGGCCTTGTTAAAGAAGCTTGGTTTTTTTAAGAATCTCAATTTTAAAGTAGGGCATGCCGGTATTATACTGATTGAACCGGGTACCGGACGGTTGTTATACTATGATTACGGGCGGTATATAGCTCCGCGCGGCCTGGGAAGAAGGCGTTCTGCATATACGGATCCGAAACTGGCGCTGAACACCAGAGCCGATTTCACTCCGGAAGGACAAATCGATAACCTGTATGAGATTGCGGCAGAAATTGATCGTATCAAAGAGGCCACTCATGGCAATGGCCGCCTCTATTTCTCGGTGGCCACAGGCATCTCCTTCCCTTTGGCAAAAGCCTATGCAGAAGAGGTGATCGCCCAAGGATCGACTCCCTACGGTGCCTTTGGCATTGGCTGCAACAGCTGCTCACGCTTTGTATCGCGCCTGCTTATCCGCGCCTGCAGGCCCGGCCATCCGGCAAGAACAGGACTGCGGATACCGGAAACGTTGGCAGCAAGCCCCATCAGCAATGTGGTGAATATACGCCGTGACCGGAACGTGTACTGCTATTATGCTGGCCAGCTACGCCGGCTGATGATGACCCGCGGGCAATCTTTCCGGTTTATGATCAACCAGTTGCGGGATAATTTTTCCAAACGAATGTCGCTATTATTACCGGATGACCGGACTGCCAGTTCTATCCGGCAACGGCCAAGACCCGAGCCTGTACCGGCCGGGGCGCACTGGCTGGGAGGGGTCGGCGAGGGTGCGTGGTATCACCTCATTACGGAAGGGGACAGGAGTTGTATCGTCACACGGTATAATGAGAAGGGGCTGATTGATTACCGTGTACGGGCGGCAAACAAGAGCTTAACCGTTATTGACGAAACGTGGCAGGTTACCCATGACAGCCACTACGGATACACCACCGTTATGCTGCATCATAACAGCATACGGCTTGAGACGGTAGATTGCCTGAATCATACCATTACCCCGGTACAGAAATTATCAACAAACACGCAATAACCGTCCGGAGGATGAAAAAAATACTCTCGATAGACGGCGGCGGCATGCGCGGAATCATTCCGGGCATGTTTCTGGTTGCCCTGGAGCGTAAGCTGAAAAAGCAGAGCGGTGACCCGGACGCGGCAATTGTCGACTACTTTGATTTCTTTGCAGGAACAAGTACGGGCGGTATCCTTATCTGCCTGTTGTTATGTCCGTCTGAAAAAGATCCCCTGCGTCCCCGATTCTCAGCAAAGGAAGCACTGGATATGTACCTTAATTATGGCACGGATATTTTCAAGGCAGGTTTTTTCAAGCGCCTGCTTTCCGGTCTCGGGTTAACCAGCGAACGATACAGCAGTGCCACCTTTGAGGACGTGCTGGAACAATATTTCGGCGAAACCAAATTAAGTCAGCTGATCAAGCCCTGCATCGTTACTTCCTACAATATTGAGCTACGCAAAACGCATTTTTTCAGGCAGCAAACCGCATTGCTGCGGGGAGACGTCCGCGACTTTTACCTGAAGGATGTTTGCCGGGCCACCTCCGCCGCACCGACCTATTTCAGCGTTGCCGAGATTTACTCGCTTTCCAACACCCGCTATCCGTTGCTGGATGGCGGCGTGTTTGCCACCAACCCCTCCCTCAGCGGACTGATTGAGGTCACCAAAGCGTTTAACCAGACACGGGTGAATGATATTTTCATTTTTTCGCTGGGAACCGGACGTTCCAAAAAATCATATGACTATGAGCATTTCAAGAACAGCCGCGCCGTTACGATTGTCCCGGCACTCATTGATATTATGATGAGCGGGGTCGCTGAGAACAGCGATTTCTTCCTGCAGCAACTGTTTAAATCGGTAGGAAAAGCCGACCAGTATATCCGGATAGAGCCGCAGGACCTGCATAGCATTGAAGAAAGCCTGGACGCTGCCAGCCCGACCAATATTAAGAAGCTGGTTGCCCTGGCTGACCGGACGATCAGTGAGAACGACGATCTGCTGGATAAGATCACGGCTATGCTGATCAAAGAACGGGAGAAATCAACACCGAAGAATACATGGGCTTTCTTAAGCCGCAACGATAAAAAAATCAACTGATCACGATAAACTATGGCATTAAATATTGTTTGGGTCTCCTTCTTCCTGATTGCTTTTATCGTTGCGCTTGTCAAACTTATTTTTCTGGGAGATCATGATATTTTTCAACGTATTGTTGCTTCATTGTTTGAAATGGCCCAGACAGGTGCCACCATCTCCCTGGGCCTCATCGGAATGATGGCCTTTGCGCTTGGCATCATGAAGATCGGTGAACGCGGCGGCATGATCCATTTATTTGCCCGCGCCGTCGGCCCATTTTTCAATAAGCTCTTCCCGGAAGTCCCTAAAAACCATCCCGCACTGGGATCCATACTGATGAACTTTTCGGCCAATATGCTCGGCCTTGACAATGCTGCCACTCCGCTGGGACTGAAGGCGATGAAAGAACTGCAGGACATCAATCCGCAGAAAGATACTGCCAGCAATGCCCAGATCATGTTTCTGGTACTGAACGCCTCCAGCCTGGCATTGCTTCCTATCAGTATCATGGCCTACCGGCAGGAAGCCGGTGCCGCCGACCCGTCTGATATCTTTATACCCATTTTGCTGGCTACGTTCTTTTCCACCCTGGTGGGTCTCGTAACCGTGGCTATTTACCAGCGCATTAATCTGTTCAACCGCGTTATACTGGCTTACCTCGGCGGGCTTACCCTGTTCATCGGCTCCCTGCTGGTTTACTTTGCAACCCTTCCGCAGGAACAGATCAGCGCCATTTCCAAAGTTGCCGGCCCCCTTATCCTGTTCAGCCTCTTTGTATCGTTCATTGCTCTGGCGCTTTTTAAACGGATCAATGTGTATGATGCGTTCATAGACGGGGCCAAAGAAGGCTTTGATGTAGCCGTTAAAATCATTCCGTACCTGGTCGGCATACTGGTAGCCGTGGGTGTATTCCGGGCATCCGGCACGTTGGATTACCTGGTCCAGGGAGTCAGTGCCTGCTTCGCCTGGTTAGGTTTTGACACCCGGTTTGTGGAAGCATTACCCGTCGCCTTTATGAAGCCGCTAAGCGGAAGTGGTGCACGCGGGCTGATGGTTGAGCTGATGGCCGCAAAAGGTGCAGATGATTTTGCATCACGTGTGGCCTGTGTCATACAGGGCTCAACCGAGACGACCTTTTACGTGCTGGCCGTTTATTTCGGATCCGTTGCCATCAAGAAAACCAGGCATGCCCTCCCCTGCGCGCTGCTGGCCGAGCTGGCAGGTGTGATAGCAGCCATTCTGGTCGCCTATATATTCTTCGGATAACATGACAGAACTACCTGACAACCAGGTGGCAGTGCCGCTGGTGACCCTTAC
>CAZJKM010000076.1:0-12495 GCA_964546645.1 uncultured Sphingobacteriaceae bacterium | reverse complement strand
GGTTTCTTCCAGTAATAAGTGTAAGATCGCGTTTGTTTCCATAGCTGTATTTCCTGCCAGTAGTTTGGTAACAAAGGTAGATTACTGAATAACAGCTTATTCGTTAACTACGGACATTTGCCCTGGTTCATTCCGGACACTCTCTGGTGGAAATCGCCATATGCTTCCTTTCTTTATAGCAGAATGGAATAAAAATACTCGATTTCAGATTTCCAGAGTTGTCGTCAATTCAGATTTAATTGAACCAAAACGACCAAAACGACAAAAGCCACTCGACAAGAGTGGCTTTTGTGCACCTGTAGGGATTCGAACCCCAAACCTCCTGATCCGTAGTCAGGTGCTCTATCCAGTTAAGCTACAGGTGCGGTTTCCTGAAACAGGACTGCAAAGATAGGATTCCGGTTTCAATAGAAGAAATAAATTTAAAAAAAGCAGGTATTCAATATATTACGCCAATCTTACCTATATCAGATCTATACTAACGTATCCCTGCTGCCAGTCGTGTTGCAGAAGACAGTAGGTTTATATAAGTTTGTTATCGCATTCATAGTATAAAACAATGGTATCCGTAAAAAGCAGTGTGGAAAAAGGAGGAAGCGTATTACGCAAGATCTTTCTCATTATAATAGCAGGTATCCTGCTGATTGCAGCGATGGCAATCTGGTGGAATTATTATTATGTATTTGGGGAAGGCGTCAAAACCGGACAGCTTAATTATGTCGTTCTAAAAGGAAATATCTTTAAAACTTATGAAGGTAAACTGATTCAGGAAGGCCTTCGGTCAAGGGCAGGCTCTATACAATCAAATGAATTTGAGTTTTCCGTCGAGGACGATAGTATTGCGAAAGTGCTGATGTATAATAGCGGAAATACGTTCGACCTCCACTATAAAGAATACAAGCGCAGCATTCCCTGGCGCGGTTACAGCCCATATATCGTTGATCGTATTATTGCCATGCGACCGCCGGAACGCTGACAAAAAGATGTGCTGTCCCACAAAGTTTTGAAGGCTCCCTTTTATTCCCGTGTGGAGGAGAGCTTTCCATGCGTGGAATAAGTATGGCCTTCTGACCATGTGGGAGTCAGTACCATATTCTATATGGACCGATGATAGGGTTACTCTGCCAACACCTCCAGTATGGGTTTTCCGATATTACCGTTTGGCTCTTCAATCTTCAGCAACGCCGCTACGGTCGGCGCAATGTCCGTCATATGTGTTACCCGGTGTGTTTGACCGTGTTTGATACCCCACCCCATCCAGACACAGGGGATATGCGCATCATAGGAACCCCAATTACCGTGGGTGGTCCCCGCACTTCGTGGAGATCCCGTGTACCATTGCGGTTCGAGCACGTACTGGATGACCCCGCTGCGCTTCAGGTTATATCCGTTGACAATACGTTCCCTGATGCGTTCAGGGATCGCCGCATGGGCTGCATCAGCCATGTCCGTTACAAAGGCAACACCTTCCACAAAACGGAAAAAGCGGACGGTCTCCCTCCGGATCGCATCTTCATCCAGCTGGTGCTCACGGATCAGTTTATAATTGAAGTGAACCTGGTAATTCTTAAGGCTGTAAACCAGGTCAGCCTGTCCAAACTTTTCCTTTAACAGGTTGTTCAGTTCACGCCGTGTATTGCTCTCTGCGAAATACCCCGCATTGCCTTTTTTGTCCATGACGAACAGTGGGTTGTGCGCAGCACCGTGATCGGCGGTCAGGAAGATGGTATATTGTCCTTTGCCGATCTGTTTATCCAGGAAACTGAAAAACTCCTCAAACAGTTTATCCATCCGGAGGTACGTATCCTCAATCTCAATGGAATTGACAGAGAATTGGTGCCCGACATAGTCCGTGGAAGAGAAGCTGACGGCCAGAAAATCAGTAACTTTCTCAGGGTTATTGCCGAGGTTTTCGTGGAGGATCGCTGCTTTTGCCATATCATAGGTCAGCTGGTTGCCATAGGGCGTGCTGGCGATCATTCCTAACCCTGCATCCTTCATATACACAGACGTTTTTCGGGGGAAAACAGGTCGTTCCTCACCCCGGAAGGTTTTTTCATATGGATTATCGTCCTCGATGCTTTGTTTATAGGTTTCAATGGGGTACAGGGTATTCCAGTCCTGTTTCAGGTATTTTTCCGCCAGTTTCTGTGCGTTGAATTCTTTTACCCAAACCGGCAGGTCTTCCATATAGAAGCTGCTGCTGATCCAATTGCCTGTCGTACTTTCAAACCAATAGGCTGCATCGGCAAAGTGCCCGGCCGGGAGGATGCCACCCCGGTCTTTCAGCGCAATACCAACCACTTTTGAGCGGAAATTGGTGGCCAGCTTCAGCTGGTCGGTAATCGTAGTGGCAAGCAGGTTCTTAGGCGATTGCTTTCCGGCCTTGCTCTCCGTTCCGACACCATTCACTTCGTCGTCCTGGGTGCAATACATCGAAGTGCCTGTTTCCTGGATGAAAAAATCGTTGCCCGCTATGCCGTGGATGGCCGGTACACTCCCGGTATAGACGGTGCTATGCCCGATGGCCGTATACGTCGGGAGGTAAGGGATGTACGTATTTTCACAGGTAAACCCGTCATTCAGCAACCGTTTAAACCCACCTGCTCCATAACGATCATAATACCGGTACAGGTAATCCCAACGCATCTGGTCAACCATAATGCCTACCACTAACTTGGGGCGTGGAACAGGCTGCTGGGCTGATAGCGAAAATACACAGAAAAAAGCTGCGAGCAATGCGAGGTTCCTTAATCTTATCATAATCAATCTTTTGCTTTGAGAGAATGGAAGTTTGTTTGCGGGTTTTTAACCAGTGTCAAAGCTAATTAAATATTTGAGAAGAAAATAAAGGAGCCCGTATTTTTTCTGTGATAAAGTATCCGGTTTGTCGGGCAGGATAGCGCGGGACATTATATACCGTCATTATAGTATATTTGACCGGTTACATACCCTTTCAATACGTATGCTATGTATAAGACGTTTGCTCTGGTCCTTGTAAATCTCTCCTTGTCCCTGTTTGCGGCTGCGCAGCCTCATCCGCCACAACCCGGCCCGGCACCGCTTGGCCTGATGTGCGACCTGCTCGCCTATACAGATTATCAGTCGGAAGGTGGATACCCCATGCAACCGGTGTGGACGACCGAAGCATTTTCCGCCGGTCAGGCGGTCCGGATCCGGAATGCCCGTCCTGCCTTCAGCTGGGCTTTGCCACCTGTTAACGGGCAGCAGGCTGCTTTTCAGATCCTCGTCGCCACTCACCCGGATACACTCGCGGCCGGCCGCGGAAATGTATGGGACTCAGGAAAAATAACCGGTGCACAGTCCGCAGCTGTACGCTATCAGGGACAGGAATTGCAGGCGTTTACTTTGTATTGCTGGCAGGTTCGGGTTTGGGATCAGGAAGACAGGGTAGGACCCTATTCCGCTCCATCCGCTTTTTGTACGGATTCGTTATCGGAAAGGTATATCACAGCCCGTTATCCGTTGCAGAAAACAGATGAGATTCCGCGGAAGCTGCTGAAAGCGGGTGATACATTCCGCGTAGATTTTGGCCGGGCTGCCTTCGGACAGCTGAAACTGACCCTGGACGGCGCAGCAGGAGACACGATAGTCGTACACCTCGGTGAGGCAGTACAGCCGGACGGGCGCATTGACCCGAAGCCGAGCGGCTCTATCCGTTATCAGCGATACCTGCTGCCATTGCGGCCGGGAACATATACGTATCAGATCAACATCAAGCCCGATAAACGGAATACAGGAGCCGCCGCCATTAAGATGCCCGGCTATATCGGCGAAGTACTGCCCTTCCGGTATGCAGCAGTGGAAGGCTATCAGGGAACACTTGAAAAAGAGCAGGTCGTACGTGTAGCAGTGCATTATCCTTTTGACGATACGGCTGCGTCCTTCCACAGCAGTGACTCCATCCTCAACGCCGTGTGGGAACTGTGCAGGTATTCCATTAAAGCCACGTCCTTTGCAGGCATCTATGTGGACGGTGATCGCGAGCGTATCCCTTATGAGGCAGATGCGTATATCAACCAGCTGTGCCATTATGCTGTTGACCGGGAGTTCTCCATGGCGCGTTATTCACATGAATACCTGATCCGGAATGCTACCTGGCCCACAGAGTGGATCCTGCAATCCGTGCTGATGGCCTGGAACGATTACCTGTATACAGGAGACATCCGGTCGGCCCGCATGTACTATCACGACCTGAAAGCAAAAACGCTGACTGATCTGGAAGACCCCAATGGTCTGATCAGTACCCGCACCGGACGGCAGGACAGTGACTTGATGAAACGGATCCATTTTCGCGGAAAGGAAGTGCGCGATATAGTGGACTGGCCTCACACCGGCATCCTCGGACTCGGAAAGGCAGAAGGAGGGGAGACCGATGGGTTTGTATTCACTGATTACAACGCAGTGGTGAACGCGTATTATTATAAAGCGCTTACTGATATGGCTGCTTTGGCGGATGCGGTAGGTGAGGGGGAAGACGCTGTCCGGTACCGGAATAAAGCAGTTGTGGTAAAAACGACTTTCCAGCGGCATTTCCGGGACAAAAAACGCGGCATTGTGCGGGATGGCATAGGTACAGACCATACTTCACTGCATGCCAATATGTTTGCGCTGGCATTCGGACTGGTGGAGGAAAAAGATAAGCCGGCGGTAAGGACGTTTATCCGTTCGCGCGGAATGGCCTGCAGTGTCTATGGTAGTCAGTTTCTGATGGACGCAGTGTATGATGCAGGTGACGCGGATTACGGGTTGGCGCTGCTCACTTCACAGGATGAGCGCAGCTGGTATAATATGATCCGGGCCGGAAGTACGGTGACCATGGAGGCCTGGGACAATAAATATAAGCCGAACCAGGATTGGAACCATGCATGGGGTGCTGTGCCTGCCAATATTATCCCGCGGAAACTGATGGGTATTGAGCCACTGACCCCGGGGTGGGCCACCTTCCGGATCAGGCCCCAGCCGGGCAATCTCTCACATGCGGCAGTAAAAGTACCTTCCGTCAAAGGTGATATTATCGCTGACTATAAAAAAACGGATAGCGGTTATATCCTGAACGTGGAAATTCCAGGAAATACGACGGCATTGGTGGAATGGCCTGCTGTGGCGGGAAAACCAGGGATACGGGTGAATGGTGAACCGGTATCCGTGAAAAAAGCAGGCAGTGTGTGGCAACTGCCGCCACTGGAAGGCGGATCCTACCGGATAGAGGCAAATCGTTCCTATTAAACCGGTTTGTTGCCGGTCCCGGCCGGTTTGTCAGGTTGCACCGGCAGTGGAACAAATTCCGTTTCTCCGGGTACCGGATCAAACTCCTGGCGAAGCCATTTCGCCTTTGCGGCGTCAATCTTTTCCAGGCTTCCGGCCACAAAGTTCCAGTAAATAAAGCGTTCCTCCGGAAACGGTGTTCCACCGAAGATGTAGATGGTGGTGTCTGCGTTGATCGTAAAAGAACATAAGGAGGCTTCTTTTGCTACCAGGATCTGTTTTGGGCCGTAGGAGTGGCCGTCACTTTCAATACTTCCGTTCAGGATGTACATTCCTGCCTCGCCGAACAACTGATCGCCGATGTTTACTATTTGTTTGCCGGTGCTGTGTATTTCCAGAAAAAACTGATCACTGTAAACCGGTACGGGCGACCGCCTGCCGAAAGCGTGTCCGGCTATCAGCCGGTAGGTTACCTCACCCTCTTCCCAATACGGTATATCTTTCGCTTCAATGTGGAAAAACTCAGGGGCCATATCCTCCTTATCCAGTGGCAGGGCTACCCATATCTGGAGGCCGTGGAGCCGTTTATCTGATTTCCGCAGGTAGTCTGGTGTCCGCTCAGAATGTACAATGCCCTGTCCTGCCGTCATCCAGTTCACGGCACCCGGCCGGATCTCGATCTCCGTCCCCAGGCTGTCACGATGCAGGATGCTCCCTTCAAAAAGATACGTGAGGGTGGATAACCCGATGTGCGGGTGCGGAGGGACATCGATGTGCTGGTGATCATTTAATGAAGCCGGGCCCATATGGTCGATGAAGATATACGGACCAACCATCCGTTTATTACGGAAAGGTAATAAGCGGCCGACCAGGAAATTACCGATATCAGCCGGTCTTTCTTCAATGATCATTCCTACGTTTGACATGATGCGGGTTTTCTGAGCTGTGCCCGGTATGTGGAACAGCCGGTCAAACTTAAGATTTATTTCCCTCTTTTCCAATCCGTCGGTACCATCAGGCCTTTAAGCGGCGCTGCCAGCCCGTCCAAAAGATTCAGCCTAAAGCGGGAATACCTTGTCGAAGTCTATTGAACCGGAGCGGTGGTACTATGGCTTGCCCAGTAAATGCAGCAGTTCATATTGCTGCAGCACCTGTACGAGCTCGTCAAGCCACACGTAACTGAAGTCTTTCCGTTGCAGTAAATTATGCCAGCCGGCGTCTGTTATTTCTTTCAGTGTATGGAAGCCGAGCCGCAGGCATTCGTCGCGGAATGAACTGCTGACCGGCAGGTCGGCAATAGGCTGGTGCAGGAGGGAACGATTCATGCGCCCTTTCGTTATCCGTGCAGCTTTTTATACCTGATGCGCTTTGGACCGCTGTCTCCCAGGCGTTTTTTCCGGTTCTCCTCGTATTCGCTGTAATTCCCCTCAAAAAAATAAACCTGTGAATCGCCTTCAAACGCCAGGATGTGGGTACAGATCCGGTCCAGAAACCAGCGATCGTGGGAAATAATCACCGCGCAGCCACCAAAGTTTTCCAGGCCTTCCTCCAGGGCACGGAGTGTGTTCACGTCAATGTCATTGGTCGGTTCATCGAGCAGCAACACATTGGATGCTTTTTTCAGGGTGATAGCCAGGTGCACGCGGTTGCGCTCGCCGCCCGACAAAGCACCTACTTTTTTCTGCTGGTCCGCGCCGTTGAAATTAAATTTGGATACGTACGCCCGTGAGTTGATGGTACGGTTGCCCAGCACGATATTGTCATGGCCGCCGGTAATGTTTTCCCAGACGGACAGGTTAGGGCTGAGGTCATCATGCAGCTGATCCACATAGCCTAATACCACTGTCTCCCCTACACGGAAGGTACCGTTATCGGGCTGTTCCTGACCGGTAATCAGCCGGAACAGTGTCGTCTTTCCGGCTCCGTTCGGACCAATGATACCTACGATGCCTGCCGGCGGCAGGGAAAAGCTCAGGTTCTCAAACAAGATCTTATCGCCATAGGCTTTTGTCACATTCGTGGCTTCAATGACCACATTGCCGAGGCGCGGACCGGGAGGGATAAACAGCTCCAGCTTTTCTTCGCGTTCACGGGTTTCTTCGGAAGCCAGCTTTTCGTAATTGGCCAGCCGTGCTTTGGATTTGGCATGCCGTGCCTTCGGTGCCATGCGTGCCCATTCCAACTCGCGTTCCAGCGTTTTCTGCCGTTTGCTTTCTGTTTTTTCTTCCTGTGCCAGACGTTTAGCTTTCTGATCCAGCCAGGACGAATAATTGCCTTTCCACGGAATGCCTTCCCCACGATCCAGTTCCAGGATCCATCCGGCTACATTGTCAAGGAAATAACGGTCGTGTGTTACGGCAATAACGGTACCTTTGTATTGCTGTAAATGCTGTTCCAGCCAGTCGATCGATTCCGCATCCAGGTGGTTGGTGGGTTCATCCAGCAACAATACGTCCGGCTCCTGTAGCAATAAGCGACATAATGCCACTCTTCTGCGTTCACCTCCTGACAGATTGGCAATTTTTGTATCGGAGTCGGGAGTTCGCAGTGCATCCATGGCCCTATCCAGTTTATTATCCAGTTCCCAAGCGTTACTGGCATCGATCTTATCCTGTAACTCACCCTGTCGGGCCAGCAGCTTATCCATTTCGTCCGGGTTTTCATAGACCTCCGGCAACCCGAATTTTTCGTTTATCTCTTCGTATTCCTTTAGTACAGAGGTTATTTCGGCCACACCTTCTTCCACTATCTCCCGCACGGTTTTATCGGGATCCAGCTGCGGTTCCTGGGGCAGGTAGCCGACGGTATAGCCCGGTGAAAAGACGACTTCACCCTGGTACGACGGGTCAATACCGGCTATAATGCGCAGCAAGGATGATTTGCCGGAACCATTCAGTCCGATGACACCGATCTTTGCCCCGTAAAAGAAAGACAGGTAAATGTTTTTAAGGACTTGTTTCTGAGGGGGGTAAACTTTGTTTACGCCGGCCATCGAAAAAATGATCTTCTCGTCTGACATGGTTGCTGTTGTAAAAAATTTGTGCAAATATGAGTATTATTCGTCAGAAACAGGTACCTTTAAGGTATCAAAGGCTGTTGCAACATTTTTTAATGGAAATGGCGTAATTGTTGATTAGCTTTGTAAAGCGCGTTCTGAATGCAGTGGGAAAAAGGCATATGGGAGTGTAGATTTTTAGTGATAAATAAAACACACAAAATTTATTTCCTGATGATAATTTTATACATTTAGGGCGTCCAAAAAAGAAAGGTACTAGATATGGAAGCAAAATTTTCGCCACGGGTAAAAGACGTGATTTCCTACAGCAGGGAGGAAGCGCTTCGTCTTCGGCACGACTATATAGGTACGGAACATCTCTTGCTCGGACTGATACGGGAAGGGGATGGTCTGGCCATCAAAATCCTGAAAATGGCGGGTATTGATATCGCCGGTTTGCGCCGTTCCATTGAGGATGCTGTAAAGGGAACAGGGGTGAACGCAGCGAATCTTGGTAATATACCATTAACCAAACAGGCCGAGAAGGTGCTGAAAATTACCTACCTGGAGGCTAAGATATTTAAAAGCGATGTGATCGGCACCGAACACCTGCTGTTGTCGATCCTGCGGGATGAAGATAATATCGCTTCACAGATTCTGCAGCAATACAATATCAACTACGATATTTTCAAAGCGGAAGTGGAGCAAAACAAAACGGAAATCAGTGACCAGGCTGCGGGACATGCGGCCGGGGATGACGACTACCGGGAAGAGGACCAGTTCACACAGCCCAAAAAAGTATCGGATATTAAATCAAAAACCCCGGTGCTGGATAATTTCGGGAGAGACCTGACCAAGGCTGCTGAAGAAGGCAGGCTGGATCCGATCGTTGGCCGGGAAAAAGAAATCGAACGGGTATCGCAGATCCTGTCGCGCCGGAAAAAGAATAACCCCATCCTGATCGGGGAACCGGGTGTCGGGAAGTCGGCGATTGCCGAAGGGCTTGCGTTGCGTATTGTACAGCGTAAAGTATCCAGGGTGTTGTTCAATAAGCGGGTGGTGACGCTGGATCTGGCTTCGCTGGTGGCAGGTACCAAGTATCGCGGGCAGTTTGAAGAGCGGATGAAAGCGGTAATGAATGAGTTGGAGAAATCAAGTGACGTGATTCTGTTCATCGACGAGATTCACACGATCGTCGGTGCCGGCGGTGCTTCAGGATCACTGGATGCGTCCAATATGTTTAAGCCTGCGTTGGCCCGTGGAGAGATCCAGTGCATTGGTGCCACAACGCTGGATGAATACCGCCAGTATATTGAGAAGGATGGTGCGCTTGACCGGAGGTTCCAGAAGGTAATGGTGGAACCGGCCACGCATGATGAGACCATCGAAATCCTGAACCGTATCAAGGATAAATACGAAGAACACCACGCGGTGACCTATACGCCGGAGGCGATTGAGGCCTGTGTCAACCTGACAATGCGCTATATTACCGACCGGTTCCTGCCGGATAAGGCAATTGACGCACTGGATGAATCCGGCTCACGGGTACACCTCACCAATATCCATGTTCCGCAGAGCATCATTGATATTGAGGCGAAGGTTGAGGAGATTAAAATCGAGAAAAACCGGGTGGTCCGCAGCCAGAAATATGAAGAAGCTGCGAAACTGCGTGATACCGAGAAAAAGCTGCTGGAAGAGCTGGAACGTGAAAAGGCGGTCTGGGAGGCAGAGACCAAAACCAGGCGGTATACCGTCTCGGAGGATAACGTAGCAGAAGTGGTTTCCATGATGACCGGTATTCCGGTACAGCGTGTCGGGCAGACGGACAGCCAGAAGCTGCTGGGTATGGCCGATGCTATGAAGGGACGGATTATTGGTCAGGATGATGCGGTGCAGAAGTTGGTCAAGGCAATACAGCGTACCCGGGCCGGGCTGAAAGACCCTAAAAAGCCGATCGGCTCCTTTATTTTCCTGGGACCTACCGGTGTCGGAAAAACGGAACTGGCAAAAGAACTGACCCGCTTTATGTTTGATAGTGAGGATTCGCTGATCCAGATCGATATGAGCGAATACATGGAAAAATTTGCTATATCACGCCTGGTAGGTGCGCCTCCGGGATATGTAGGCTATGAGGAGGGCGGACAGCTGACTGAGAAAGTCCGCAGGAAGCCCTATTCGGTTGTATTGCTTGACGAGATCGAAAAAGCACATCCTGACGTGTTTAACCTGCTTTTGCAAGTACTGGACGAAGGTCAGTTGACAGATAGCCTGGGAAGACGGGTGGATTTCAGGAATACGATCGTGATCATGACCTCCAATATCGGAGCACGCCAACTGAAGGATTTCGGACAGGGTGTGGGCTTTACGACTGCGGCAAAAACAGACCAGGCGGAATCGCACTCCCGGGCGGTAATCGAGAATGCATTGAAGAAGGCCTTTGCGCCTGAGTTCCTGAACCGGGTTGATGACGTGATTGTCTTCAATTCATTAGGGAAGGAAGAGATATTTAAGATTATCGATATTGAGCTGAAATCGCTTTTCAACCGGATTACCGGATTGGGTTATGGCATTGAGCTGACGGATGAAGCGAAAGAGTTTATTGCTGAAAAAGGCTTCGACAGTAATTTCGGCGCCAGGCCGCTGAAGCGTGCGATCCAGAAGTATCTGGAAGATCCGATTGCGGAAGAGATCCTGAAAGGCGAGGTCGCCGAAGGGCAGACCCTGCTGGTGAACTATGACAAGGAGAAAAAGGAGATCCTGGTGAATAGCCTGAAAGAGAAGTCCAAACCCGGCAAGCCAACCGATCTGGCGAAGGAAGGGGCCAAGAGCGGAGAGGATAAAAAAGACGAGTAGGCACATGCAACCTGTATCAGGAAAAAAGCGTCGTTATATCAGTAGCGGCGCTTTTTTCTTCCCGGTGGGTTAAGTGCCTGGTTTGTGAAGGAAGTGCCTGTGTAAATAGTAAAAGAAAACAATGATGAAGAAAACGATACTTATGATGTTGGCGGTGGTTACCCTGGCCGGGCTTTCGGCCTGCCAGAAAACGGAAGTAGCCGTTCCCAGCCGGACGATTGTGGTGGAGATCAGGCCTGGCGATTGGACAACCGATAACGGCCGGGTATGGTATGCCGATATCAATGTGCCACAGCTGTCTGCCTATTATTACAGTCAGGGGCTGGTACATGTACACCTGAGTTTTACAGATAATCTGTATGAACCCATACCGTCGACATATGATGGGATTGCTTACCGCTTTGAATATGGGGTTGGTTTTATATCCATTGATTATCAGCGTGCGGATGCAGATAACCTGGCATTAGAGAGACCGTCAGGCAGTATCTGGGCGAAGATTGTTCTGTCGGAGTCTGACCTGTATTAAGTAAGTTTCGGTGATAGACATAGCTTACCACCATCATCCGTCGATGGATGACGGCGGTAAGCTGTTTTTTTAGGCCGGCTCCGTGTCTAATCCCGCTCCAGGACGTGTCGCCATACCAGGGCACTGAGGGCCGCGCCAAGTAATGGGGCAAGGATAAACAGCCATAGCTGCGCGGTTGCTTCGCCCCCTGCCAACAGTCCCGGACCAATACTCCGTGCAGGATTCACGGAGACGCCGGTTACCGGTATACCCACAATGTGTATCAGCACCAGACTGAGGCCGATAGAAAGACCGGCAAAACCCCCATGGATATTTTTCGTAGAAGTAGAGCCGAAGATGACCAGCAGGAAGATAAACGTAAGGATGGTCTCTGCCAGGAATCCGGCCGTCAGACTGTATTGCTGGGGTGAGAGTGCCGCATAACCATTCTGGCCTAACCCGTTCGTTGCGACATCGTAGCCTTCGCGCCCGGAAGCAATGGTGCACAGCAGGGCGGCACCAGCAATGGCACCTGCTATTTGTGCTACGATGTAGTAGGCAGCTTCTCCGATCTTCATTCGTCCGGCGAGCACCATCCCGATGGAAATTGCCGGATTGATGTGACAGCCCGAGATATGGCCGATGGCATAGGCCATGGCGACAACAGATAAACCGAACGCAAAAGAAATTCCTAACAGGCCTACGCCCGTTTCTCCGCTTGCGCCGGCAATGACGGCGCTTCCGCAGCCCATCAGTACAAGTACCAGTGTACCGATGAATTCTGCAGTAAACTTGGAAAAGTTACTTGCTTTCATGTGATTTGATTTTAAGTTTATAAAATATGGTATAAATGTATAAAAATTTACATAAAAGCAAGTGCAGACTTTTTTGTCCGCTATTTGATGAATTGGAA
>CAZJKM010000075.1:0-13191 GCA_964546645.1 uncultured Sphingobacteriaceae bacterium | reverse complement strand
TGAGTATTTTACGGTATGGCTTTTGGTTATAGCTGATCCGTACCATATACACTTCACAGTCAATCCCGAAATGATTGCATGCAAAACTCAGGGCGGTACCCCACTGACCGGCACCGGTCTCCGTCAGGATCCGTTTTACGCCTTCCTGTTTGTTATAGTATACCTGTGGGATGGCCGTATTGGGTTTATGTGACCCGCTTGGGCTCGTTCCTTCGTATTTATAATAAATCCGGCAATCCGTATCCAGTGCTTTTTCCAGGTTGGTGGCACGGATCAGGGGGGTGGGCCGCCAGATCCGGTATGCTTCCCGCACTTCCTCAGGTATCTCAATATATTGGTCCGTTGCAACTTCCTGTTTGATCAGTTCCATGGGAAACAGCGGTGCCAGGTCTTCGGGCCCGACGGGCTGCTTGGTAGCGGGATGAAGTGGCGGGAGAGGCTTATTAGGCATGTCCGCAATAATGTTATACCAATGGGTGGGTAATTCACGCTCATTCAACTGGATCTTCTTTTCCATAATTTGCTGCATTTACTAATTGTTTAATTGTATTGTTGGCGTCGCCAATTTACAAAGAAAAACCGAACCAGCAACCATATGGTACAGGAACCTGCGTCTGCTTATACAGTAATTTATTTAAACATCAAAGAAATAGGATAGGGGGGTATCCTTTACAATTGCAGCGAGCGACTCTCCCGTTAAAGGTTTTTTATTAAATGCGATCACCTGTTGATAATGTTTTGCCCGCATTTCATCGTTCTTTGAGTCGGAGGATGAGTTCATGACGACATAGATATTTTCCTGGTAAGGCTTGCTTTGCAGGGAATCCAGGACATCCCATCCGTCCATAATCGGCATGTTGATGTCAAGCAGTACCAGGACTTTTTTTCCGGATCCGGCTTCTTCGTCAATAACATGCAATGCAGATTGCCCGTCATAGCAGGTCAGTAATTTTCCGGCTGGCAAGGTGTTTTTAATCAATGTCCGCTGTATGGTATTCAGTAAAACATTGTCGTCAATAATAAGTACGCTTACTTCCATAAAAATACGTCGCGGGTTTGCCCTGTGTTATGTAACCCGCTTATACAGGTTTCGATTTTGACGCAAAGGTAGGTGCAGGAATTTGGCTTTTCGTCTATATGCAATTAATTATCAGCACTTGTAAAACTATACTGACAGGCAGCAAAAACTATTGCGACAATTTTTCTTTTATAGATAAAAAATATCGTATTGGTTTATATTTACCGGCAGCTTATGTCCATCCGGCAGGTAGAGCATTCCCTGCTGTCGGGGCTATTTCAGCCAAATATCCAGCAGGAAAAATACTGCAAAAACTACCGATGCCATTCCGTTGGTTGTCATGAAGGCCCGGTTCACACGGCGCAGGTCAGTGGGACTCACAATCCGGTGCTGATAGATCAGCAGCAGGCAGTAAAAGGTGACTCCCGTGATATAGAACCCACCCAGGGAAATATAGTACATGGGCAGTATCACAAATAAAGCAGAAAGTACATGGAAAACCTCAGATACACGCAGGGCTCCTTTTTTGCCCAGCATGACGGGTATGGAATTCAGTCCGTGTTCACGGTCAAACTCCTCATCCTGTAACGCATAAATAATATCAAACCCGCTTACCCAGAACAATACGGCAAGTGTATAACATACCGGCACGATATGGAATTGGCCGGTCACTACCAGATACGCGCCCAACGGGGCCAACCCCAGTCCCAGTCCCAGTATCAGGTGGCATAGCGGCGTAAATCGCTTCGTGTAACTATAACCCAGCACGACCGCCAGTGCTACGGGAGAAAGATAAAAGCAGATCCGGTTGATGAACCAGGTGGCGCCGATAAACAGGATGCAGTTGATGATGGTGAACAGGAGCGCCTGTGACGCATGGATACGTCCGGCAGGGATATCTCTCATGGCGGTTCGCGGATTCAGGGCATCAATGTCCCGGTCCAGATAGCGATTGAAGGCCATGGCCGCATTGCGTGCACAGACCATACATAACAGCATCAGTATGAGCTGGAGCCAGCTGAATGAGAAGGATGTGGTGTGTATCGCCAGGAAAAAGCCGATAACGGCAAACGGCAGTGCAAAAATACTGTGCGCGAACAGCACCAGCGAGAAAAATTTCTTCATCTATGTCTGGTTGGAATGATCAAACCGGGCATTTACCCCATCAATAGCTGCCAACAACTCATCAACGCCTGTTTTTGTTTCTGAAGATGTCAGGAAGTACGGCGGTGTCTCCTCAAACCACTGCAGCAAAGCTTTCCGGAAGCCGGCGATGTGCTGATCGGATTTTACCCGGGATTGTTTATCGGCTTTGGTAAAGGCCAGCATAAAGGGAATACCTTTCTCCCCCAGCCAGCAGCAGAAGTCCAGGTCCTTTTTCTGGGGAGTGAGGCGGCTGTCCACCAGCACGAATACGCATTGCAGATTTTCCCTGTCGGTCAGGTACCGGCGGATGAACTTGTCCCAGTCGGCCCGGTTGCTGCGGGAGGTTTTTGCGTAGCCATAACCCGGCAGATCTACCAGGTACCAGGTTTTGTTAATTAGAAAATGATTGATTAATTGGGTTTTACCAGGCGTTTGCGATGTTTTTGCCAGGCCTTTCCGTCCGGTCAACGCATTGATCAGGGATGATTTCCCGACATTGGAGCGGCCAATGAAAGCATATTCCGGTAAAACCGGTTCGGGCAGCTGGTCAACACGGGTGTTGCTGCAAATAAATTCGGCATTGCTGATCTGCATCCGGCAAAGATAGGTATTTTATCAGGCATGTTCCGTGCAGAACGGCAGATACAAATAACGGTGTATTTAAATTAAAAGCAATATCTTTGCGGCTGACTAATTGTAATTCGTATCATGTCCTTATCACGGCGGTTATTTTTAAAGAAAACAGGCTTTTTAAGCATGGCATTATTGCCTGCCTGGCAACGTCCGGAGCACGCAGCGGCGCTGGTTCCTATTTTCCCTATAGCGGGTGAAGTCCTCCATAACGGGGACGGGCAACCGGCAGAGGGAGGACTTCGCATAAAGGTGAAGATCTTTGCTGATATTGCCGCATTCACTGTCCTGTATATACAAGGCAAACGGGTAACCGGCAAATCCGGATTATTTGAGGGGGAGGTCATTGTTCAGCCGGGGGAGAACCGTTTGGTGATTGGAAGTACTCCGAGTGAGCAGCTATTGGTGTTGCCGGTATCGTACGCACCCCATGTGCAGGATACGTACCGCGTTTCGGTTGACGATGCGATCTGGTTTTTGCGGGACATCCACCAGCAGCGGGCCCGGTATCGTTCCATTTTTGAAAATCCTTATTTAGCGGGACTTAAGAACCTACATGATACCTATGGGGCGAAGATTCACCTGAATATTTTTTACGAAACCGAGGGTTTCGACCTGTCGCAGATGACGGATCAATACCGTGAAGAATGGATTGCCAATGCCAACTGGCTGCGCCTGAGTGTGCATGCCTGGGCTGAGTTTCCGGACAATCCTTACCGTAATGCGGACTACCAGACCATGGCGGAGCATAGTGGGGCCATACAGCGTGAGATTTCCCGTTTTGCCGGCCCGCAACTCATGGACAATACCACGACACTGCATTGGGGCGAGGTTCCGGTAGAGGTATGCCGGGCATTGCGCGACAAAGGGTACACCACCCAGGTCTGTGATTTCAATGTCGATAATAACCTGGCACCTTGTTCCTATTACCTGACGGTTCCACAGCGGAGGCATCTGCAGCAACGGTTTTTGTGGAAGGACTACCAGGAGGGCATTACCTTTGTAAAGAGCAGTGTGATTGTTGATACCGTTAAGGCTGCGCAGCTGGAGCCGTTGCTGGACAATTACCTGACGGAGGGACGTAAGCCTCCCTACGCTGATTTCCTCGTCCATGAGCAATATTTTTATAAGGATTATGCCAGATATCACCCGGATTACATGGAGAAATTGGAAATATGTGTGAAATGGGCGGTGAAACACGGGTATAAACCCGTGTTTGTTTCAGAAGCGTTATCCGTATAGGTAGGTGTCCTTTTCGGACACCTACGTAAGCAGGCGGTGAATAGGATATCAAAGGATAACCGGCGTATTGCCACCGTGGCGCATACTCAGGTCGACCGGCGCGTTTTGCTGCCAGTTCCCACGGGTAAAATCGGGGATTTCAACGGGCTTTGATCCGTTTTTTACCGACCAGCCGCTCAAGGGGGTCATAACACTCCAAAGGGCAGCGTCATACACATCCATGTCCATTGGCAGGCCGTTGTGGAGGCAGTCGATAATCCGCCAGTCCATCAGGAAATCCATGCCACCATGACCCCCGACCTGTTTGGCAAGTTCTCCGATTTTCTGCACAATGGCAGGGGTATATTGCTTCTCCAGTTGTTTTTGCTCATCGGTATTCAGCCAGTTATGACCTGACGAATAGCGGGCGGGCTCGGGATACTTCAGCGCTGCCCCTTTGGTTCCGCTGATCAGTTGTATTCTCGAGTAGGGCCGGGGAGATACCACATCATACTGCAGGACGATGGTTTTTCCCTTTTTGGTGCGAATGGTGGAGGTATTCATCATCCCGTTAAAGCTTTCGTTTTCAAATTGCTTATACAAGCTATCCGTGGCAGCACGTTCGCGGGCGGTCTTATGGAGGAGAAAATCGTCATTTGACATCGACACCATCCGGTCGAGCACATCTCCCCGGTTGATGTTCAGCACCTGGCAGATGGGGCCGAGGCCATGCGTCGGATACAGGTTCCCGACATTTTTGGTTATTTCTTTCAGCTGCCACATCTGATAGAAGCGGTCTTTTTCAAAGAGCAGGTCTGTCAGGGAGTGGATATAGGCCCCTTCGCAGTGTGTTACCTCGCCGAAGAACCCATGTTGTGCAAGGTTCAGGTTGAGCAGTTCCGTAAAATCATAGCAGCAGTTCTCTACCTGTATGCAGTGCTTTTTTGTCCGTTCAGAGGTTTCAACCAGTGCCCAGCATTCTTCTACGGTTGTTGCTGCAGGTACTTCCACACAAACATGTTTGCCGTGTTCCATGGCGTGCACCGCCTGCGGTGTATGGAGCTGCCAGGGTGTGAGCAGGTAGATAAGGTCGATATCATCCCGTTCACTGAGGGTTTTCCATATGTCGGGACTTGAATGGTACGCATCCGGCTGTTGTCCGGCTTTTTGGGCCATCGCTACTGCTTTGTCCGTCTGGCTTTTGCGCAGGTCACACACCGCTTTTACCTCCACACCCCCCAATTTCAGGTAACGTTCTACCGCGCGCATGCCCCGGTTTCCGACACCGATGAAGCCGACCCTGACGTTCCCAATTTTCGGTGCCGCATATCCGCACATGTTGTGCCGGGATTGCGGTGATGGGGGTGGAGCGGGAAAGGTATCCGGCATTTGGCGCTCTGCGGCAGCAGGAAAAGGCGCGGAAAGGCTAAGCCCGGCGCTGACAACGGCTGCTTTTTTGATAAAGTTTCTTCTGTCGCTGGTCATAATCTTTAGAAAACAGGACCGTTTACCCGGTCCTTATTTTTTTCCGAACAGTCCTCCCAATAATCCCCCCAAATCGTCCAGTCCCAGCTTGCCGTCCCCGTTCTGGTCAAGCAGGCTCCCCAGTATATTATTGCCGGACTGGCCTCCCAGTAAACCTCCCAACAGGTCCTGCAGTCCGTCGCCACCCTGTACCTGGCTGTCCCGGCTCTGTTTACCCAGGTAGCCCATGACCACGGGTGCCAGCATGGCAAGGATGCCCGAAACTTTACCTGCTGAGACACCTGTTTGTCCACTGATTGCATGTTCCAGTGTTCCCCGTTTCTCACCCAGCATATGTTTCAGGATACCGTTTCCGTCTGCGGCGGTATCCTGGCTGCTTAAAGCAGCGGCAATATTATCCAGAATGCTTCCGTCGTGCCTGGCGGAAAGGGCATTGAGTATACCCTGTGCGCCACCGGCATTTCCGGCATTGCGCTGCAAGGCACCTAACAGCGCCGGTAATGCACTGGACACTACCGCCTGTGTTTCTTCCGCGGAGGCGTCCGTGTTGCGGGTAATTCCTTCGACCACATTTTTTCCCAGATTGCCGTTAAGCAGGTTTAAAATCGTATCCATCTCTGTCTGTTTTGTTGGCATCCAAAGTACGTATTTTTTTTGTATCAGCGATGCCGGCCGCGGGTTTTTGTAAACGCCCGTTCGGAGTTCCGAAAAACTTCGTGTACATTTGTCGTCATGTCAGAAACTGTTACGCCATACGGGGGGACCGGCGCTGCCAAAAAGGAGCAGGTAGCTACCATGTTTGATAATATATCCGGCCGGTATGACTTCCTGAATCACTTTCTTTCGCTGGGTATTGATACCATATGGCGGAAAAAAGCGATCCGTTCCCTGAGGAAGCTGCAACCCAGGCGGGTGTTGGACGTGGCCACTGGTACAGGCGATTTTGCATTTGAAACCCTGCGGATACTGAAGCCGGAGAAGATTATCGGCGTAGATATTTCCGCCGGCATGCTGGACGTGGCACGGGAGAAAATTGCCCGGCGCGGCGTACAGGATACCTTTGAGGTGATCCTGGGGGATTCAGAAGGATTGCCGTTTCATAATGACACCTTTGATGCGGTAACGGTGGCTTTCGGTGTGCGGAATTTTGAGAACCTGCAACAGGGTATCAATGATATGTACCGGGTACTCCGGCCGGGCGGACAGGCGGTGATCCTGGAATTCTCCCGGCCACGGATCTTTCCGGTAAAACAGCTGTATCATTTCTACTTTAACGTTATCACACCTTTTATCGGGCGTGTGTTTTCCAAAGATGCGCGGGCCTATTCCTACCTGCCTGAATCGGTGGCGCAGTTCCCGGACGGGAAGAACTTTGAGGCAGTGATGCAGCGTGCGGGCTTCCGGCTGACCGCCAGTCGTCCGCAGACTTTCGGTATCTGTACCATTTATACGGGAGTGAAATGAGGCGGAGCCTGAAACGAACGGTTGGGGTCTGCCTCGGGTTGTTGCTTTCGCTGCAGGCGACTGCTCAACGCTGGGGAGGAGGAGTGGACGAAGACCCCCTGCATTTCGGGTTTTTGTTTCAGTATATCAACGCTGGTTACAAGGTAAAGCTGAACGAAAACTGGCGGGAGCCTTCGGGCCTGAGTACACCTTTCGACAGCCTGATGAGCGTTACTTCTCCGGTGTCTCACGGTTGGGGATTGGGTTTGCTGGCAGATGCCCGGCTATACCAACGCATCAACCTGCGATTCTCGCCAACCCTGATTTTCAGCAACCGGAATATGTTTTATTACTATGGGGCAGAAATGCGCAGGGTACCAAAGGGTAACCAGCAAAGCCTGGTTGGTGATGCAGGGTTTCTGCAATCTCCCATTTTTGATTTCCCGCTATCATTAAGGTATACTTCTGACCGGAAGTCTAATTACAAAATACACGTTATGGTGGGCGGGAAATATTCGTTTGAAGTAGTGCCGGAAAAAGAAGAACCCGGAACATTACCATTTGCTATGATACTGAGAACCAAACGTAGTTATTTCTCCTATGAGGCCGGTCTGGGAATGGAGTTGTATCTGGAATATTTTAAAATGACACCGGAGATCAAATTTTCGCAAAGCCTGCATAATGTACTGGGCAGGCCCTATCAGGCGCCCAATCCCTATCATTCCCCCATCGACAAACTTTTTCTGCGCAGTTTCCAGTTCAGCCTGTTTTTTGAATAACAATGGCTGCTGCTGTACGAAAACCTGCTGATAAAAAAGAGTAAAAAATACGCAATTTTCATTTTGTTTCTGCCGGGAAAAGTGAGGATTTTCTCCTCTTTTGGAGATTTCGGCTTCGCAAAGGGTGCTTTGCGTGATGCAAAGGGTGCTTTGCGTGGCGGAGAGAACTCCTTGCGTCATACAAACGATGCTTTCCGTTATGCAAAGGGGGCTTTCCACGATGCAGGGAACCCTTTGCATGGCGCAGGGGTATCTTTGAGCCACGCAGGCACCCCTTTCCGTTACGGAGGGAACCCTTTGCATGGCACAAAGGCTTCTTTGCAAAGCGCAGCGGTACCTTTGCGTGATACAAAGCCCCTTTTGCATGACGGAAAGGTTTGTTTTCGCTACCTTTGGGCGTAAGAAAGTAATGTAAGAACTGATTTTTATAACTGGAAATGATGGAAACAGCTGCAAAAACCGTCTTGATCACCGGTGCCAGCGCAGGTATCGGCGAGGCCTGCGCTGAAGTATTTGCCCGTGAAGGTTATCGCCTGTTGCTGGCTGCACGCCGTGCGGACCGTCTTGAACAGCTGAAAAGCAGGCTGCATCAGGACTTTCCCGCTGAGGTACATACGATTGGGCTGGACGTACGGGACCGTGCGGCGGTGGAGACGGCTGTGAGTGAACTCCCCGACGAGTGGAAGCGTATAGACGTGCTCATTAATAACGCCGGACTGAGCCAGGGCCTGGATCCGGTGCAGGAAGGTGATATGGATGACTGGGACCGGATGATCGATACCAATATAAAAGGGTTGCTGTACGTCACCCGTGCGGTTAGTCCTGGCATGGTGGCCCGCCGTTGCGGGCATATCATTAATATCGGTTCCATTGCCGGCAAAGAGGTGTACCCCAACGGAAACGTGTATTGTGCCACCAAGCATGCGGTGGATGCACTGACGAAAGGGATGCGCATCGATCTGCTGAAACACGGTATCCGGGTAACCGCTATCCACCCCGGAGCGGTGGAAACAGAGTTTTCTGTTGTCCGGTTCAAAGGGGATGAAGAGCGTGCTGCAAAAGTGTATGAAGGTTTTGAACCGTTGCATGCCATAGATATTGCCGAGGCGGTGTGGTTTGCGGTATCCCGGCCGCCACACGTCAATGTGCAGGACATGCTGATCATGCCGACGGCGCAGGCGAATGGGACGATGATTCATCGGCAGGTCAGTCGTTAGTTTACCAGTCACCGGTCATACTATTAACAAATTATCAAATCCTCACTTTTTTTCTCCATCTTGCTGTATATTTGCACGATTTAAGTAGTTTTGCTTATTGCATATAATGGAATAAACTGAACTCAAAGAAGAAGGATGGCACTGCAAAAGCAAATAGATCAGGATATTAAGGGGGCGATGCTGGCAAAGGACCAGGCCCGTTTGCGAGGCCTTCGTGCAATAAAAGCCGCTTTATTACTGGCAAATACCGAGAAAGGTGCAGCCGAAAGCCTGACACCGGAAGCGGAAATACAGGTATTGCAGCGGCTGGCCAAACAACGCAAAGAATCAGCCGCTATTTATCAGGAACAAAACCGGAATGACCTATACCAGATTGAACAGGAAGAACTGCAGGTAATTGAAAGCTATTTGCCTGAACAACTATCCCCGGAAGAACTGGAAAACTCCATTCAGTCGATCATACACGAAACAGGGGCTTCAGGAATGAAAGACATGGGTAAGGTAATGGCTGCTGCCAACAAGGCCTTGGCAGGCCGGGCCGAGGGCCGCCTGGTGTCAGAAATCGTAAAACGGTTGCTTACTTCTTAAGCAGGGTTTGCAGCCATATAATAACTACTAAACAATAAACAACAATCGATAAAGATAATTTATGGAATTTGCCGTAAAAGAAGACAAAGGGTTCAGGTATATAGACGAAGGGCAGGGGGATGTATTGTTGTTGCTGCACGGGTTGATGGGAGAGTTGAGCAACTGGGATTCCGTGATCCATACGTTTAAGGACAGGTACCGGATCATTGTTCCTGTGTTGCCGATCTATGAGATGCCTTTGCTGACCACCGGAGTAAAAACACTCACCAAATTCTTTACGAAATTTGTAAAACACATGGGACTGGAAAACTTTATTCTGGTCGGCAATTCACTTGGAGGGCATATTGCACTCATGTACGCCGTAAAGAATCAAAGTAAACTGAAGGCCATGGTGCTGGCCGGAAGTTCAGGGCTGTACGAAAACTCGTTTGGCGGATCTTTCCCGAGAAGGGAAAGTTATGACTATATTAAAGAAAAAGTGGAATTCACTTTTTACAGCCCTGAAACGGCTACCAAAGAACTGGTGGATGAGGTATTTGCGACGTTGAATAACCGTGAAAGGGTGATTCGGGTGATTGCGATTGCGAAATCGGCGATTCGCCATAACATGGCGGCGGATATGGGCAAAATTAAAATACCGGTCGGGTTGATCTGGGGGAAAAATGACCGTGTGACACCGCCGGAGGTGGCGGAGGAATTCCATGAAAGGTTACCCAATTCGGAACTGCACTGGGTTGATCAGTGCGGGCATGCGCCCATGATGGAACAGCCGGAAGCGTTTAATGTGTTGTTTCAGCAATTTTTAGATAAGTTTAAGTAACTTTTTAGCGGTTGCATCCGTCTTATTGGAAACAGGATTCATATGACAGCAGGTGAAATCATATCAGCCAATAGTTATGCGGTGCATCCGAGCGACAGTATCCGGCTTATACTCGACCGGATGGCTGAATATAAGACCTCCCAGCTGCCCGTCATCAATGATCAGATTTACACGGGGATCGTGGATGAGGAGGAATTGTCTGCTTTTGACAGCAACGCCAGACTCCGGAATACGGCCGCCACCTTCCGGCCGGTATTTGTGAGGGAGGGGCAGCATATCTATGATGCCCTGCACCTGTTCAGCCTGCACCAAACCGATATTATGCCGGTACTTGACAGGCAGAATACGTATACAGGAAGCATCGCACTATCGGATCTTACCGCTTCGCTTGCTACGATTACCGCTGCCGATGTGAGTGGTGGCATTATCGTGCTGGAAATCGGAAACCGTGACAATGCCCTGTCACATATTGCAAAAATCGTAGAGTCTACCAACGCGCAGGTGCTCAGCAGCTATGTCAGGGCCTTTCCCGATTCAACCCGGCTGGAAGTAACCCTCAAGGTAAACCGCTCGGATATTTCAGATGTTGTAGCCGCCTTTTCACGATATGACTATACCATCACGCGTACGTATAATGATATTCGTGAAAACGACGCTGCCCGTGAGCGCTATGACCAGCTGATGCATTATTTGAATATGTGATTTGCGCAAAGCAAATAGCGAACAGCAAACAAATAAACTTTTTTTCCCTGATGAATATAGCCGTATTTGGTAAAGAGTTCCAATCGTCCTATGTCGTATACGTACAGCAGTTGTTTGACTTGCTGCGCCGTCGTGACGCTTCGCTTTGGGTGTATGAGCCGTTTTATCAGTTTATCAGCAAGCACCTGATAGCGCAGGATGGCGTTCGCACCTACAGAACGATCGCCGACCTGCCGGAGAAAACAGATTTTATGCTTAGCCTGGGCGGTGACGGGACCATGCTGGCGGCCGTATCCGTTATCGGGGATTCAGGGATTCCTGTTACCGGGATCAACCTGGGCAGGCTGGGTTTTCTGGCAAGTATTAACAAAGACGATATTGAGGCGGTTGTAAACCGGATTGCTGATGGCGATTTTACCATACAGCGGCGTGCCCTGCTGCAGGTGACTGCCGAAGGGAGGGAGCTGTTTGGGGGGAAGAATGTCGCGTTGAATGATATTACGTTATTAAAGCTGGACACCTCGTCCATGATCACGGTGAATGCTTACCTGAATAATGAACTGCTGAACTCTTACTGGTCAGATGGCCTGATCATTGCAACACCGACCGGCTCCACTGCGTATTCGCTGAGCTGTGGCGGGCCGATTGTGATTCCCGGATCCGGGAATTTTGTGATCACACCTGTTTCTCCGCACAACCTGAACGTGCGGCCGATCGTGGTTGCTGAACCTTTTGTACTGGATATTGCTATTGAAAGCCGGAATGACCGGTTCCTGCTGTCCTGTGATTCGCGGACGGAGGAGGTGGATACCGGCACCAGCCTCCGGATCACGCAGGCACCTTATAAGATCAACCTGATCCGGCTGAAGGAAGAAAGCTTTCTTTCCACCTTGCGGGAAAAGTTGTTGTGGGGGCTGGACACTCGTAATTACTGAAGCCTTTATAGTGTCGCATTTTCTGTTATATTTGCCTGTCAAGCGCATTGGGAAATTGAATATAAAAAAACAGGTCTGTTTGTTGCTGCTGGCTCTGTGTGCCATAAGTGGCGTAAAAGCCCAGAAGTGGGAACTCGGCGGCCTGGCCGGCGCTTCCGGATATATGGGTGACCTGAACCCTGAAAACCCGTTTGCTTTCAATGACTGGTCAGCGGGTGCCTTTGCCAAATATAATTTCAATAATACCTGGGGGGTGCGGGCCAATATGCAGTATCTGAATATCTGGGCGGCGGACACTCTTTCTAACAATGGTTGGTTCAAAGAAAGAGATTTGGGTTTTTATTCCGCACTATGGGAAGCTTCAGTTATAGCCGAGTTCAATTTTTTTAACATCTATCAGTGTACACGGGGGAAAAAGTTCTGGCAGCCGTATGTGTTTGCGGGATTAGGGTACACCTATTATGATCCGAAAATAATTGTTGCAGATAAGCCCCTTTCATTGCGCGGCCAGACAACGGAAGGTCAAAAGGATAAGGATGGCAACCCTAAACCTTACGACGAATTTACGTTTGCCGTCCCTTTTGGGCTAGGGTTAAAATATAAGCCAAAAGGCTCTTGGGTGTATGGGGTAGAAGTAGGTTATCGTATGGCATTTACTGATTATCTGGATGATGTAAGCGGTCTCTACCCGAATCCTAAGCGGCCATATTCAGATCCTTCCGGTGTACAAGTTCCAGGAACCATGCGTGGCGACGGTCATCCCCGTGATAGCTATATGTTCTTCGGTATCCGGGTATCCTATATCCTCTTCAACGAAGGTTGCCCCTCTTGGTAAATTAAAAAAGGCACATGTTTTGCAGTAACACCAGACAATCACGTTGTAGCTGTTTTTATACCTACGGATATATGCCTTTTCATAAATTTATCCTTCTGTGTTTTGTGCTTTTCGGACTCTTGTCGCCTGTATCTGCCCAGCAGCACGAGTTTGGTGCCGTAGTGGGAATTTCCGGTTATGTGGGTGAGTTGGCCCGCAAAAGTACGCTGTTCAATTCGGGGGCGCGGGCAAATGACCGTTTTATCGCTTTTGATAACGGGGGGATCAGCGCATTTTATACATACCGGTTCAGCCCGAAGCAGGAATCGTTCCTGACACGCGGCGCGGGCCTGCGGGCCAATCTGAGTTATATGCGGATATCAGCGGAACAGG
>CAZJKM010000074.1:0-13371 GCA_964546645.1 uncultured Sphingobacteriaceae bacterium | reverse complement strand
TTAACCAACCTTTATTGATGATTGCAGGAAGTAAAGCCGATACAAAATATATGACGGATGAGGCGTTTGGCAAAGCCACCAACGCAAAAGATAAAGAGTTGTTTTTAATTGACGGTGCCACGCATATCGAAACGTATTGGAAACCCGAATATGTAAAACAGGCAGTAGATAAATTGGTAAACTTCTACCAAACGAACCTTTAAAATTCAGAGAAATGAAGCATAAATTAAAAAATATACTACCGCTTGTAATCGTCCTTTTTACAGCATGTAACAATAATCAGAAGGTGGAGGAAACCGCACAACAGAATGAACCTGTTTTTGCAAGAGGCGAAAAGGTTACGAATGATAATTTTACAGGAACGGTTTGGGTGAATTATTTGGCAGAAACAGATACCATTCATCATGTAAATATCGGTTCAGTAACATTTGAAGCAGGAGCGAGAACAAATTGGCATTACCACAAAGGAGGTCAGATACTTTTAATAACAGAGGGCAAAGGTTTGTATCAGGAAAAAGGTAAGCCAATTGAAATTATTAACAAAGGCGATGTAATGAAATGCCCACCCGGCATAGCGCATTGGCACGGAGCTACACCCGATGAAGCAATGACACATATTGCCATAGGAACGAATACCAATATGGGTGGGGCTGTTTGGTTGCAACCTGTAACCGATGAAGAATATAAATACCCCGACCGAACGGTTTTCAGAATTGCGAGATGACTCGTATTGGAAGCCCTTATTTAGCAATATATATACAGCTGCCAGTCGCCATCAGGAAAACCGTAGGATACGCTCTTAAGGTGATCAGATAGCGTACGCGAAATTGTGTTTAATTTCTTTTAATACGAATGTACTGTTCAGTACACCTATATTGTCAATTTTTGATAGTTTGTATTTCACGAAGTCGTGGTATTCATCCAAACTATTCACATTTATTTTCAGTAGAAAATCTATCTGTCCGGCCATGTGGTAACATTCCTGTACTTCATCCAGGCTTTGGATTTCCTGTTCAAATTTTTCAATAAACGTTTCATTGTGATAGCGCATGGACACCTGGCAAATGGCCGTAATATTTCGGTTTAAACGCTTTTTGTCAAGGATGGCAACATACTGTTTAATGAAGCCAAGGTTTTCCAGTCTCCTGATACGCTCATAGACGGGAGATATCGTTAGTCCAAGTTCTGCCGCCAGCTCTTTTGTGGTAGCTTTTGCATTTGTCTGCAGTTTACGAAGCAGCTTTTTATCAATTTCATCCAGGTTTTGCATATGGCAATTTTTAGTTTACAGATATATTATAAGAAGTGCGGTAAAAATAACTGATATAAAATTTATATTCAATACTTTTTTTAATTATTGTTCTATAATGTGATTTATATTTCTATATATATTGATATATGCCATTAAATTTGCGGTATCTGTCCAAAAAAGAAATATCTTAGGAATCGAAAAATAAGGAATGGACGGGAGTGGTGGTGTATAATAATTTTGTCATTTTATGTATAATAATGTAGACGTTTATGTCCTGAGATAGACAGGCGCTGACTTTTATCCCGTCATGGTTGCAATAAGCCATTAATTATAATTGCATTTTCTGCAGGCTTTTGGTTAATAACAGGGAGTTAAGCTGCAATCTGAGCAATTTCAGCTTTCTGGCATAACGTTTGCCCTGCGAAAGCAGGTTTAGGTTGATTATTTAAAGCCTGGCGCGTCGCCCGACGAAAGCCGGGCTTTACTTTTTTACTTCGTAACCTGCCGGTAAAGATTTGATGTCCGTGCAGGGATGACAAAAAATCCGGTGTACCTTTGCCTGCGTTGTTACAAGCATCTCAATCATATATGTATAACATTCCACTTTCCGTGTTAGAACTGGCAATCGTAACCCAGGGAAGCACGACCCGTGCCGCTATTGACCGTACCGTTGACGTTGCCGTCCATGCTGAAGCACTCGGATTTAAGCGGATCTGGTTGGCGGAACACCATAATATGGAACATATTGCCAGTTCTGCGACATCTGTCTTGATCGGACATGTGTCAGGAAAAACCAGCCATATCCGGGTTGGCTCAGGAGGGATCATGCTGCCTAATCATAGTCCGCTCGTCATTGCAGAACATTTCGGAACGCTGGAGACCCTCTACCCGGGTCGCATTGACCTGGGACTGGGGCGGGCGCCCGGTACTGACCAACTAACGGCGTTAGCCCTCCGTCGTAACAATATAAACACAGCCCATCAATTCCCTTCGGATGTCAGCGAATTACAACGCTATTTCAGTGATGATAATATAGATGCAAGAGTGAGGGCTTTTCCGGGTGAGGGATTGCAAATTCCTATCTGGATACTCGGATCCAGTACAGATAGCGCCCACCTGGCTGCTAAGCAAGGGTTACCCTACGCATTTGCTGCCCATTTTGCGCCGGCACAGTTCAGGGCAGCGATTGATATATACCGTTCCCATTTCCAGCCTTCTGACCAGCTGGACAGGCCGTATGTAATGGCTTGTGTGAATGTGATTGCTGCAGATACGGATGAAGAGGCCGAGTTCCTTGCGACTAGCATGTTGCAGATGTTCCTCGGAATCCTGACGCATACCCGCAGTCCCCTGAAGCCGCCCGCACCACTTCCCGATACGTTTTGGATTCCCGATATCAGGCATGCTGTGGAGAGTATGACATCTCATACCTTTACCGGAAGCCCGGAAAGCCTCCGAAGAAAATTATCGGTATTTATTGAAGAAACAGGTATCAACGAATTGATGGTTACCAGTCCTATCTACGATCCGGCAGCTAAACTGAACTCTTTCTCATTGCTGAGTGAAGCACTCCGCATCGGTCAGGCGTAAGCTAACCCGGCCGGTAGCGGTTTCTGAATACGGTTGGCGTTTGCTTCAGTCTCCTCCTGAAAGCCTGTGAAAAATATCCCGGATCGGTGTAGCCCACCTGGAAAGCAACAGACGCTATAGGCATGTCTGTATCCCGGAGCAGCAAACACGCAGCATCGATCCGATAGTCTGCAATATATTGGCTGATTGGGTAACCGGTACGATGAAAAGCTCTGTAAAGTTTACTGTGGCAGATATTCAACCTGTCGGCAATCCGTTCAATGTCAAGATCAGGATCCGTATATTCCGCGGCAATACAGGCCAGCGCCCGTTCTCTTATTTTATCGGTATACTTTCTCCAGTTGATCTCACGATCTTGTAACCAGGCATTGTATAAGGCAAGTAACTGGTGAACGGCCTGTTTATATTTCAGGTTCAGTTGCAATCCCTGATCCGGAAGACAGGATAGTTCCCTGAATGTCGCTGACACCTTCCGTGTGATCGGTGCATCACATAACGTAGCCGGTTGCGAGGCAGGATCATATAGTGTCCCGTACAGTGGCTGCAGATAGGGGTGTTCTGCGGCAGTAAGAGCCATCCGGAACCCGCTGACAATAATGCAGTAAAACCCATGGGTGCCTTTGCCAATATGCAGCCGCTGTCGACCGGGGCGCAATGCAAGGCCGGTATACCGACCGGGCTCTGTACGCAGCTTGGTGCCATGACCGGCGCACTCCCATGTGACCGTACCGGCAAGGCTGAAAACGAACAGGAAATGATTTTCCCCCGTGTCAAAATGAATAGTATAGGACTTACTGGTTGTTGTCTGGTAGTAAGCAAACTGAAAGCTGTCTCCCGGACTGATCTGTAACAATGAGTGGGAAAAGGAAGATGCCAGCGGTATGGTCTCCAGATTCTTAAACAACGTCTGAAAGGTTTGGGGCAGGGGCAATGGCTGTTGCTGTATCTCCCTGAACATTTCCGGAAAATGAATAGAAAATCGGGCGGACATATCGCTATTACTATTAAGAGATATAATTAATAATGTAAAATAAGGAAATTTTAAGCGGAAAATCCAAATCTGTTCAGAAAAAAACGGCCATCCGGTGGGATTGCTTACCTTTGTAACATGGATTTGAAAGCAGTGATTTTTGATATGGATGGCGTTATTGCCGATACCAACCCGACGCATTCAGAGGCGTTCAGACTCTTTTTTGATGAACGAAGTATTCCCTATACAGAGGACGATCTTGTGCACCATATGTATGGCAAACACAATGCGTATATCATGAATTACTTTTTTAAACGGCAGCTGAATCTGTCTGAACTGGATGCATTGGCAAAGGAAAAGGAAGCCTTATTCAGAAAATTATACGGACCTTATGTAAAGCCGGTAGAGGGGCTGTTGGGTTTTATTGCCCGCTTAAGGGCATCCGGTCTTAAAACAGCCATTGCCACGTCAGCCCCCCGTGAAAACCTTAACCTGATTGTAGATAAACTGGCGCTGCGCCCCCAGATGGATGCGCTGCTATCCAGTGAGGATGTGACGAAACATAAGCCGGATCCGGCCATTTACCTGGAGACTGCCCGCAGGCTGGACACAGACCCTGTAAACTGTCTGGTCTTTGAAGATTCCCATTCAGGAGTTTCCGCGGCAATCAATGCCGGTATGCAGGTTGTTGGCGTGCTGACGTCGCACAAAAAAGAGGAGCTGCCACAATGCCGGTATTATATCCGCACCTATCATGATATGGACGGGGTCATATAGCAAGTTCCGGGTTGTGTGTAATGCCCTGCACTGCTACCTTTGTTTTAAAAGAAGAGATGACACAGCAGGATCAGATGAATTATGAACGTATTGCCCGGGCAATAACCTATTTAAAGGCTCATTTCAAAGAACAGCCGGATCTGGATGTGGTTGCTGCGCAAGTGAACCTCAGCCCATACCATTTTCACCGGATGTTTACAGAATGGGCTGGCGTAACGCCTAAAAAGTTTTTGCAATATATCAGTCTTGAATATGCTAAACAGATGCTAAGGGGAAACCAGGCAACATTGTTTGACGTAGCTTTTAAAACCGGGCTATCGGGCACCGGCCGTTTGCACGACCTGTTTGTTACCATTGAGGGAATGACCCCCGGTGAGTTTAAAAACGGAGGAGAAGGGTTGGTCATCAACTATGAATACTACGGCAGTCCGTTTGGTGAAGTGATCGTAGCTTCCACGGTGAAAGGAATTTGTTACATCGCTTTTACGGACGACCGGGACACGGCCTTGGGGCAACTGTATTGGCATTTTCCCCGCGCGCACCTGGTGCAGGTGATGGATGCGCTGCAGCTGCAGGCCATGCAGGCTTTCGGTAGCGATAAGCAGACTGCTGAACCGATCAGGCTTCATCTGAAAGGTACGGATTTTCAGTTAAAGGTATGGGACGCTTTGTTGAAGATACCGGAAGGGGAGTTGTCCACTTACAAACATATTGCCACTGAAATCAACCGTCCGGCTGCTTCACGGGCGGTAGGTACAGCTATTGGCAGTAATCCGGTGGCCTATCTGATACCCTGTCACCGGGTTATTCAGTCGACCGGACTGATAGGCGGTTATATGTGGGGACCGGAGCGGAAGACGGCCATGATCGGCTGGGAGGCCGCCCGGAAGGAGAGGAGTCAGTGAAGTTAATATGGAGTTATTACAGAAACAGCTGTCATTAAAACCGTACACCAGAGGATTTCATTTGATTACAAATGAAATAACAGCATGCCTTTCAGGTACAAGAAGCTGGAAGCACGGCATATGCCATGTTTTTATTTTACATACGTCTGCCTCTTTGACGATCAATGAGAATGCAGACCCGACTGTAAGGCATGACTTTGAGACCTATTTCAGCAAAGTTGTCCAGGAGGATGATCCCAACTTTTTACATGACTACGAAGGACCGGACGATATGCCTGCGCATATTAAGGCCTCGCTACTGGGATCATCGGTAAGCATTCCTATCCGGAACGGCAAACTCATGCTCGGCACATGGCAAGGCATTTATCTGTGTGAACACCGGAACCAGGGAGGCAGCAGGAACCTGATTGTTACAGCCTGGGGAATGTAAAACCCTTAGGTATAGTCCGGGCCAAACTTGGCTTTTACGTCGGCTACGATCTTTTTTACATCCTGTTCCTGGCTGCGCGGACAAATCAGTAACGTGTTATTTGACTCTACGACAATGTAATCACGCAGGCCCTGCAGGATGACCAGCTTATCTGCTGATACATGAACCATGCAATTGGACGAATCATAGATCATTACTTTATCAGGAGGCACGACCACATTGCCAAGATAGTCCTTTTCTGAAAGTTCATATACCGATGCCCAGGTACCGAGATCTGACCAGCCAAAATCAGCAGGCAGTACGTATACATTATCGGCCTTTTCCATAATTGCAAAATCGACAGATATATTCGGGCACCGCACAAATGCATTGGCAATGAATTTTGCTTCTCTGTCGGTGTTGTAAGAGGCTGCTCCTTCTTTGAAGATATCATTCATTTCAGGCTGAAATTTAGCAAGCGCTTCAATAATGGTATCAACAGACCATATGAAGATACCCGCATTCCATAAGAAGTCGCCACTCCGGATAAAAGTCCGGGCCAATTCCAGGTCAGGTTTCTCGGTAAATGTTTTTACCTTCTTGAAATCACCTTCCAGGGTCTTGGATCCGTATTGTATGTATCCATAACCCGTATCGGGCCGGGAGGGTTTAATCCCCAGTGTTATAAGGCAATTATGGGTTGATGCCGTTTCCAACCCGTGCAGAATAGCCCGTGCAAACGTATCGTTGTCCAATATGAGATGGTCAGCAGGAGCGACGACAACCGTCGCATCCGGATTCAGCACCTTCAGCTTGTGACAAGCGTAAGCGATACATGGGGCCGTGTTACGCATCACCGGCTCCGTAAGGATACATTGGTCACTTAGCTGCGGCAATTGCTCTTTTAAAAGATCTACATACAGCTCGTTGGTTACTATATAGATGTTCTCTGCAGGGATGATACGGGAAAAGCGTTCATAGGTGCTTTGTATAAGTGTCTTCCCTGTTCCGAGGATATCAAGGAACTGTTTAGGGTATGACGTGCGGCTGATTGGCCAGAAGCGGCTCCCGATGCCACCCGCCATAATGACAGCAAAAAAGTTATTCATGTACGTTCGTTTAAGCGTTGTTCTGTGGTTTGAACCCGCCAAATTACCAAAATATTTTAAATTATCCCTTCTTTTAACAGATCGTGTAAGTGGACGATCCCGAAGAAGTACCCGTCTTCAGTTACCAATAACTGTGTGATGTTATGTTGTCGCATCTGTTCCAATGCGTGTACTGCCAGCGTGTTTTTGTCAATGGTTTTGGGGTTTCTGCCCATAATGTCAATGGCTTGGAGCTGATGGATATGCTGGTGAGCTTCCAGCATCCGGCGGATATCACCATCGGTGATGACACCGGTAATACGACCGTCATCAACGATAGCCACGGCACCAAGTCTGCTTTTGGTGATCGCAATGATGACTTCCCGTACGGGAGCATCCGGGTGTATAGCAGGTTTATCATTTTGTACGGCCAGATCTCCCGCTGTCAGATACAATCGCTTGCCCAAAATACCTCCCGGGTGATACCGGGCAAAATCTTTATTGCTGAAATCACGACAGTGTAGGAGAGAGACGGCAAGTGCGTCTCCCATCGCGAGTTGGGCCGTAGTGCTGGAAGTAGGGGCCAGGTTCATTGGGCAGGCCTCTTTTTCAACCGAAATGTCCAGGATATAGTCAGCCTGCCGGGCCAGTACAGAGTCCCGGTTGCCCACCATGGCGATCAGTTTATTTCCTGTCTGCCTGAGTAACGGTATCAGTACTTTTATCTCCGGTGTGTTCCCGCTTTTAGAGATGGCAATGACAAGGTCGTCCGGTTGTATCATACCCAGATCGCCGTGTATCGCATCTGCAGCATGCATAAAACTGGCCGGAGTTCCGGTGGAATTCATGGTAGCTACTATCTTTTGAGCGATGATGGCACTTTTACCGATACCGGCAATAATCACGCGTCCTTTTGTTCCCAGGATGAGTTTTACGACATTAATAAAGTCATCATCAATGCGTTCAGACAGCTTGCGGATTGCGTCAGTTTCGATGGCTAACGTTCTTATAGCAATATTTTTAATTTCAGAGTTGGTTTTCACAAATATATTTTATAATTTTAGTACGCCATTACGGCAAAAATATGTTATTTTGAACATTATTCGGAGAATAAAAAACACTCACCTTTCATAGTAATTTTCCGGAAGGAGACATGGAGATAGAAAAAGCGTTATTTGACAATTTGCAAAGTTTCTTTGGTTTCGATACTTTTAAGGGAGACCAGGAAGCAATCATAACCAATATTCTGCAAAAGAAGGATACTTTTGTAATTATGCCTACGGGCGGAGGGAAGTCCATTTGTTACCAGTTGCCGGCACTGATGAGTGAAGGCACAGCGATTGTTATTTCACCGCTCATTGCACTGATGAAAAATCAGGTTGACCAGCTTCGGGCTTTCGGGGGCACAGACAGTATTGCACATTTTCTCAATTCCTCACTCAATAAAAATGAGATTGCCCGGGTGAAACAGGACGTATTGGATCGTAAAACGAAGCTGCTCTATGTAGCTCCTGAATCATTGGGAAAAGCGGAGAATGTGGAGTTCCTGAACCTGATAACGGTTTCGTTCGTCGCTGTAGACGAAGCTCACTGTATATCAGAGTGGGGGCATGACTTCCGGCCTGAATACCGGAAGATACGGCAGGTGATCAACTCTATAGATGATCATATTCCTGTCATTGCCCTGACCGCCACAGCAACACCCAAAGTTCAGTCAGACATCCGTAAAAACCTGCAGATGAATGACGCCACGTTATTTAAATCGTCTTTTAATCGTCCTAATCTGTTTTATGAAGTGCGTGTTAAAAGAAATGTGGTTAAAGAGATCGTGCGGTTTATTAAGAACAATGCCGGTAAATCAGGTATTATTTACTGCCTGAGCCGTAAGAAAGTCGAAGAAATTGCCGAGGTATTGAACCTGAACGGTATTAAGGCGTTACCGTACCATGCTGGTCTGGATGCCAAGACAAGGGCCGATACGCAGGATAAATTCCTGATGGAAGATGTGGAAGTGATTGTTGCAACCATCGCCTTCGGAATGGGTATCGATAAACCGGATGTGCGTTATGTGATACACCACGATATTCCGAAAAGCATGGAGGGCTACTACCAGGAAACAGGAAGGGCCGGCCGTGATGGGGGAGAAGGGCGCTGCCTGGCTTTTTATTCGGAAAAGGATATCGAGAAGCTAACCAAGTTCATGAAGGATAAACCCGTGTCTGAACGGGAGATAGGGACCCAGATTCTGAAGGAAGTCATTGATTATTCAGAATCATCCGTATGCCGCCGTAGACAAATACTTCATTACTTCGGGGAAAACTTTGATGAGCAGGGCTGCAATAGTATGTGTGACAATTGTGCCGGCCAGAGAGAATACTTTGAAGCACAGAAAGACCTGACCGATGTGCTCTCCTTTATAAAAGAGCAAGGTGAGAAGTTCGATGATCACCATATCATCAATGTCATGATGGGGCAGAACAATCAGCCCGTTTCCTCTTATAAGCACGATCTCCATCCGTTATTCGGCAGCGGTAAATCTCTTGGTGTGATTTATTGGAAATCATTGCTCAGACAAGCGGTTTTAGGCAATTTCCTGGCGAAGGATATCGATAATTATGGCCTGCTTAAATTAACAGAAGCGGGATTGAATTATATCAATAACCCTTATCAGCTTAAGTTTGTACTGAACCGGCCAATGGCGGCTGCGGACGATGACGGTTCTGATGAACCGGCACAGACAGGAGGGAACGGAGCTCTTGATAATGAGTTATTAAAGATGCTGAAAGATCTGCGTAAGAAGATCGCAAAATCCAAAAACCTTCCCCCATTCGTTATTTTTCAGGATCCGTCCCTGGAAGAAATGTGCATCCATTACCCCATTACGATAGATGAACTGAAGCAAATTCATGGAGTAGGGGCGGGCAAGGCTGTAAAATTCGGAAGTCAGTTCATCGAACTGATTAAGAATTATGTAGAGGAAAATGACATCGAGCGGCCGCTTGACCTGGTGATTAAGAGTGCCGCCAATAAATCTGCCCTGAAAGTTTCCATTATTCAGAATATAGATCGAAAAATCGGCCTGGAAGACATTGCTTCGTCAAAAGGCCTGTCCTATGAGGATATACTGCGCGAGGTGGAATCCATCGTCAATTCAGGAACAAAACTGAACCTGAATTATTTTATTGATGAAATGATCGATGAAGACCGGCAGGATGAAGTGTTTGACTATTTCCGAAATGCGGAGGTTGACTCCATTGATGCAGCACTAAGGGAGTTGGGGACAGACGATTATACGTTTGAAGAAATACAGCTGATGCGTATTAAGTTCATGTCAGAGATGGGGAATTAGACAGGCTGTGGTTAAGAAATAAAACTTATGATTGGAAACCTTTTACCGGAAATAGCCCACGCTGGTTCCGGAACCTTTTTCCTGATGGCCGGTCCATGTGCCATCGAAGGCGAAGATATAGCTTTACGAATTGCTGAACGTATTGTCCGGATAACGTCTGCGCTCCAGATTCCTTATATTTTTAAAGGATCGTACCGTAAAGCAAACCGGTCCCGGTCTGATTCATTCACCGGGATTGGTGATGAAAAGGCACTGAAAGTGCTTCAGAAAATCAGGTCAGAATTCGGTGTGCCCGTCGTGACTGACATACACGAAAGCCACGAGGCGGCGATGGCTGCCGAATATGTGGACGTACTACAGATTCCCGCTTTCTTGTGCCGGCAGACAGAACTGTTACAGGCAGCCGCAGCAACAGGCAAAGTAGTGAATATTAAGAAGGGCCAGTTTTTGTCTGCGGGGTCCATGAAATTTGCAGTTGACAAAGTGAAGGATGCCGGTAACCAAAGCGTAATATTAACTGACAGAGGTAATGTATATGGTTACCAGGATCTTATTGTTGATTTTCGTGGTATTCCCGAAATGCGTTCATTTCAGGTTCCTGTGGTGATGGATTGCACACATTCGTTACAGCAACCTAATCAGCAATCCGGTGTAACCGGCGGAAAACCTGAATTGATAGAAACAATTGCCAAAGCAGCAGTGGCTGTTGGTGCTGACGGGTTATTTATTGAGACTCATCCGGATCCGGCAAATGCCAAATCAGACGGCGCCAATATGTTACACCTGGATATGTTGGAAAATCTGTTGACACGTTTGTTGCGCATTCGTGCTGCAATCGGTTAAGAACGGCTTTTAGTCATCTATGAAAATCAGTTTCGTATACTTATCTTTATTGTCATAATTGATATTATGTTAAATATAGTTTTCTGTTCTCTCCTTTTGGAATTTTAGTAACTTTGCAGAGTGAGTCAAAATAAAAAAGCGATGCTCATAATCCTGGATGGTTTGGGTTATGGGAAAAATGATGAATCGAACGCTGTTCTGGCAGCAAATACGCCTTACCTGGATAAACTCTTAACAGATTTCCCACATTCGACATTACAAGCTTCCGGTGAGGCCGTTGGCTTGCCGGCTGGTCAGATGGGTAATTCTGAAGTGGGTCATATGAACCTCGGTGCAGGGCGCATTGTCTATCAGGAACTGGGGCGTATACATAAAGCCGTGGATGAGGGTGAATTTGATCGTAATACAGTTCTTCAGGACGCGTTTACCTATGCCAGGTCCTCCGGAAAAAATATCCATTTAATAGGTTTGGTCTCAGATGGCGGCGTGCATGCCCATACCAGGCATCTCCGTGGACTGATAGATGCCGCGGAACGAGCGGCCGTGCCAAATGTATACATTCATGCATTTTTAGATGGACGGGATGATGATCCTAAATCAGGTATTCGTTATATTGGGGAACTTGAAGCCTATTTACAGCATAAACATGCTGCGCTGGCGTCTGTTATAGGTCGCTATTATGCCATGGATCGTGATAACCGATGGGAACGTGTTAAATTGGCATACGATCTGATGGTACACGGTACAGGTACCCCCTCTCCTAACCTGATTGAATCAGTGCAATTGTCCTATAATGAGGGAGTTACAGACGAATTTATAAAACCGATTGTCAAAGTTGATGCATCCGGTACTCCATTAGCCACTATCCGGGATGGAGATGTGGTGATCTGTTTTAACTTCCGCACAGACCGGGGCCGGGAAATTACGATAGCGCTGACACAAAAGGCGTTTCCTGAGTACGGCATCAGGCCGCTTGACCTGCATTATCTCACCATGACCAACTACGACGATACCTTTAATAAGGTATCGGTTATCTTCAATAAGGATGATATTACCCAAACGCTTGGTGAAGTACTGGAACAAGCGGGTAAAACGCAGGTAAGGATCGCCGAAACGGAGAAGTACCCGCATGTAACATTTTTCTTTTCAGGTGGTCGCGAAAAGGAGTTTATCGGCGAACGCCGGTTACTCATACCCTCTCCTAAAGTTGCAACCTACGACCTCCAACCGGAAATGAGTGCTCAGGGTATTGCTGACGCTATCTGTGCAGATATTACTGAAAATCATCCGGATTTCATTTGTCTCAATTTTGCCAATCCGGATATGGTAGGCCATACCGGTATCTTTGAGGCAGTTGTAAAGGCAGTAGAGACCGTAGACCGGTGCTTGCAACAAGTGGTTGAGTGCGGATTGAAAGATGGTTATTCCTTTATTATCATTGCCGATCATGGCAATGCGGAATTTATGCTGAATGACGACGGTACAGTTAATACGGCCCATACTACAAATTTGGTTCCGTGTATCCTCATCGATGCTGACCACAAGCAGATTGCCGACGGCAAATTAGGTGATGTAGCTCCTACTCTATTGAAACTGATGGACATTCCCATTCCGGCCGAGATGGGTGGTGCCGTGCTTATATAAAGATATGGCAGCCGTAAAACACGTGCTAACCTGCCTGGCGCTGCTAACTTTATGTAACGCGTGCGAAAGACCGGGAACAGCGATCCGTACCGAAGAGGTGTATTTTGATTTGAAGGGATATTTTGCAAATGAGGCACAGCGGCTGAACCGTGCAAGGCCGAAGATCCAAAAAAGCGTTATAAAGAACAAGGAGGAGGAAACGCGTCAGCTTGAGATAAACGATTGGGAGAACGAACTCGCTTTATTCACCCATTCTGACATTAATAAACCCGCCTGGGCAAATAGTTACCGGATTGATAGTGTAGAAAACCGTGTATTGAAATACCAGGCGACGGACCCCGATCTCCGCACACAGAGTATACGTATTACACGTAAACAGAATGGCGATATCTCTGGCATATACATAAAAAACGCTACCCGGAATTTATTATATGAATCCCGGGAAAGTCTTTCTTATGTTCCTGATTCGTTTTATCGTGTAGAAAAAACACAGACGGTTCGTTTAATCGGAACTAATAATTATGAAATATCCGGCTCGGTGATG
>CAZJKM010000073.1:0-13453 GCA_964546645.1 uncultured Sphingobacteriaceae bacterium | reverse complement strand
GGAAGAAGCTATTGTCGGCCCTACGCTGGGACAGGCAGCCATTGATGCGGGCGTTAACTCCTCTGTTATCGGACTGGTCATTGTATTGATCTTCATGATCTTCTATTATAACCGGGCCGGATGGGTTGCCAACATTGCGGTGTTGTTCAACGTATTCTTTATCATGGGCATCCTGGCGTCACTGGGGGCCGTATTGACCCTGCCGGGTATTGCGGGTATCGTGCTGACGATGGGTACTGCGGTGGATGCCAACGTACTGATCTACGAACGTATCCGGGAAGAGTTCTCCCTGGGGAAATCAGTCAGGCAGGCTATTTCAGACGGTTACAAACACGCCATGCCGTCTATCCTCGATTCCCAGATCACCACGTTCCTTGTCGGTGTGATCCTGTATGTTTTCGGAAGTGGCCCTATCCAGGGTTTTGCAACCACTCTGCTTATCGGTATCATCACTTCACTATTTACGGCCATCTTTATCACCCGCATTATCTTTGAATGGATGATTGAGAAAGACAAGAAAATCACCGTATCTTATGGCTGGAGTGCCAATACCCTCAAGAATGCAAACTATGGGTTCGTAAAAAACCGTAAGAAATTTTACCTGGGCTCTGCCGTTGTTATCGTCGTTGGCCTGATCTTCATTTTCACCAAAGGCTTCAGCCTGGGTGTTGACTTTAAAGGCGGCCGTACTTACACCGTGCATTTTGAGAAACCGATCGATCTGGAAGAGGTACGGCAAAATCTGAACGAAACCTTCGGGCAGACCACCGAAGTGAAGCTCTTCGGCGGGTCGGACCAGATTCGTGTAACGACCGCCTACCAGATCGACCGTACGGACGACGAAGCCGATGAGGATGTGTTGAATAAACTGAACGAAGGGTTAACTAAGGTGACGGACAATCCGCACGAGATTATGAGCTCCCAGAAAGTGGGACCTACCATTGCCAATGATATCAAGGTATCGGCGGTATACTCGGTCATCTTCTCTATCATTGTTATCGCGCTGTATATACTGGTCCGTTTCCGCAAATGGCAATACAGCCTGTCGGCTGCCGTATCGCTGATCCATGACGCCATCGTTGTACTGGCTATCTTCTCTATCTTTGACGGTATCCTGCCGTTCTCCCTGGATGTAGACCAGCATTTCATTGCGGCCCTGTTGACGGTAGTAGCTTATTCTATTAATGATACGGTCGTGGTATTTGACCGTCTGCGGGAATACCTCTCGCATAGTAAATCCAGACGCGAACCGATCGGATCCGTTATCAATATGGCCATTAACAGGACGCTGAGCCGGACGATCATTACTTCCTTAACCGTGATCTTTGTACTGGCGGTTCTGTTTGTCTTCGGTGGTGAGGTGATCCGTGGTTTCTCCTTCGCTATTCTGATCGGTATTATTTTAGGCACCTATTCTTCTATCTTCCTGGCTGCCCCGATGGTGGTTGACCTGCAGAAAGAAGAAACGGCAGAAGAAACACCCTCTGCCAAAGAAAACGCTACGCTGAGGCCGGCGAAGGCTTAAACAGCTGTAAGCTGTAGGAGCAATAGACTGCAGGCTTCTTTAGATAGCTTTATAAAAGAGAAGAGGGCTTCCGGAAAAACGGAAGCCCTCTTCTCTTTTAACGTTTTTTCCCCCAGATATAGTAAATGGGTATGCCGAGCAGCATGATCAGCACACCCCAGCCACAGGTTGCTGTCTTCGTGATCAGCAGCGCAATAATAATAGCCGTGGCAATGAGGATATACAATAACGGAAGGAACGGGTATCCGAAGGCACGGTAGGGACGATCCGCATCGGGCTTTTTCCAGCGGAGCAGGTAAATACCCAAAATGGTCAGCACGTAAAAGATAATCACAATAATCATGACATAATCCAGCAGATCACCATACCTGCCGGTCAGGCACAACGCAGAAGCCCACGCGCACTGGCACCATAACGCCCATCCCGGAACGTTGAAACGGTTCAGCGCCGCGGCATTCCGGAAAAAAAGCCCGTCTTTCGCCATGGTATAGTAAACCCTGGCCCCTGCCATGATCAATCCGTTATTACACGCAAACGTGGAAACCATGATCATCAGGGCAATAATCACCGTTCCGATCACCCCAAAAATGTGCTCCGCCGCAACTACCGCTACCCGGTCAGCCGGGGCAAACGCTATTTCATCCAACGGCATCACAGCGATGTACATCAGGTTCGCCAGGATATAAATAACACTGACCAGCAGGGTTCCCAGAAACAAGCTAAGCCCCACGTTCCGCTCCGGCTTCCGTATTTCACCCGCAATAAACGTCACCCCTACCCAGGCATCACTGCTGAACAGCGAACCGACCATAGCCGCCGCTATGCCGGCCAGCAGGGCAGTCCCACCGATACTCACCCAGGATGCACCATCGGCATGGAAAGCGGTGGCATCCCAGGCATTTTCCCAGTTTGCCTGCCATACTTCGACGTTGAACCCGGCCGTTAGCCCAAACACGACGATGCCGAGCAGGGAAAGGATCTTAATGATGGTCAGGAACGTTTGTACCATCTTCCCGTTCCTAACCCCACGGCTGTTCACGTAAGTAAGCAGGATGATTGTCACAATGGAAACCAATTGAGCCGCATTCAGCCGGAAAGAACCAACCTGGGCAACTACATTACTATCACTCAATGGTTCGTACAGATAGGCCGCAAATTTTGAAAAGGCAACGCCGACTGCGGCAATTGTACCCGTCTGGATCACGGCGAAAAAACTCCAGCCATACAAAAATGCGACCAGCCGGTTATACGCCTCCCGCAGGTACACATACTGTCCGCCGGCTTTCGGGAACATGGCGCTAAGCTCTCCATAACTGACCGCAGCAATGGTGGTAATTACCCCGGTAATCACCCAGATCAGGATCAGCCAGCCGGCGCTGCCCACCTGTCGTACAATATCCGAGCTGACAATAAAAATTCCGGAACCAATCATGGAACCGGCTACCAGCATGGTGCCGTCAAACAGTCCAAGCTCCCTTTTCAGCTGGTACTCTTCTTTCTTTTCATACATCTGTTTAATGGTTAAGAAATAATGCGGTAAAAATGTAAAATTTATTTTGTTTTTCAACTGCTCCGGTGAAATCGTGTCAAAATAACGCAACCATTTAAAACCAAACCCGGTCGTTTATGGTTTTCCCGGAAGAATAGCTGTACATTAGCTGACATTAAAAGCAAACATATGGCACCAAATACAGGAAAAAACCGGTTTCCCCGTGTCGTGATTATCGGTGGAGGATTTGGAGGCATTGAAGTAGCAAAAAAACTGAAGAACAAAGAGGTGGATGTGCTGTTGCTTGACCGCAATAATTACCACACGTTCCAACCGCTGCTGTACCAGGTAGCAACGGGCACGCTGGAAGCAGACTCCATTGCTTTTCCCCTCCGTAAAATGTTCAAAGGGCAGAAGAACTTTAAGTTCCGCATTGCCGAGGTAACGGCTATCCATGAGGACAGCAAAACACTCCGCACCAGTATCGGCCCTATTGACTATGACTACCTCGTTATTGCCACCGGGGCAACTACCAATTTCTTCGGCAATCAAAAAATAGCCCATTACGCATTGGGGATGAAAAGTGTCCCCGAAGCACTCAATATCCGCAGTTATTGCCTGCAGCACATCGAAAAGGCACTATTGCAGGAAACAAAGGCCGATCGCTATGCCCACCTCAACTTTGTGGTCGTGGGTGCAGGCCCTACCGGGGTGGAACTCTCCGGGGCCATCGCAGAACTCCGTAACCATATCCTTGCAAAAGACTATCCCGAGCTGGACAAAAAGGAAATGCATGTGTACCTGGTTGAGGGGCTTGACCGTGTACTGGCGAACCTTTCTCCGCAGGCATCCGAAAAAGCAGCGTTGTACCTGAAAGAACTGCAGGTAAAACTGAAACTGAATACACAGGTTACGGGGTATGACGGGAACGTGATTACTTTTGCCGACGGGAGCTGTATCCAAACCAAAACGGTTATCTGGTCGGCCGGTGTAAAAGGGCAGCTCCCCGAAGGTATAGATGCCGGGTTGATAGAAAGGGGAAACCGGATCCGTGTGGACGGGATAAACCGTGTCGTCGGCATGAACGATGTGTTTGCTATCGGCGATGTGGCAGCGATGATCACCGATGAGCTGCCGAGGGGGCACCCCGGTGTAGCACCGGTCGCACAACAACAGGGCCGCACGCTGGCCGCTAACCTGCTACGGCTGATACACGGTGAACCAACCATTGCTTTCCGGTATTTTGACAAGGGCTCCATGGCAACGATCGGCCGCAACAAAGCAGTTGTCGATATTGGCAAACTGCGCTTTCAGGGCTTTTTTGCCTGGTGGATATGGATGTTCGTCCACCTGCTTTCGCTGATCGGCTTCCGGAACCGCCTGGTTACCTTTATTAACTGGGTACTGAGTTATATTACCTTCAATGGGGGTATCCGGCTCATCATCCATCCGTACGAATGCCCGCCATTCCCGAAGGAGGAGACGCAATGCAGGGAATAAAGGTACCTATCGTTTTATGTTATCATTCAGAAAATTTCAAAGCTCTCGTTACGCTCTGTGCATGTGACCTGAAACTATCGACATCATCAAACAACATAAAGATCCAAGCCTTGGCAATACCTTCTTTCGTGATCAGTGACATGCCACAGTTCTTATACTCCTGACCAAACTCCTCACCCGGTTTTAAAAATGATATGAATGCCGCATCAGCATTGTAATCCCGGTGCGCATGCTCTTTGTTAACAACCATTAATCTTTTTGCTAATTCAGGAATCTGGGCAGTCTTGTCCGAGATATTATAAAGTACAGACAGGGCAGCCATCGCTTCATTCCGCCCCGGCTGCTCCACCCGGGAAGAATCATTTGTCCTGGCCAAATCTATCCGGTAACGCACTTCGATACCCGTTTCTTTATTTTTTATAGCATACGAATACAACATCGAACGGTTATCTATCACCGGAACTTCTTCATACCCTTGCGGCATTTCGAACAGCATTCCTGATTTTGACAACGTTTCTTCAAAGGTGGCGATCTGTGCAAATCCCGGATTTACACCAAAAAACAGCAATACAGCGGCAACGAAGGTGCCTAAGTTTTTTTCATTCATCATTTATATTGTTTAGTTTTCAGTACATAAAAAATCACAAACCAATAGCATTCAGTATATTGAAGAATTACCTCCCACATGATGCCTTTAGAAAAGAACATCTGTCACAAGCATAAAGATACGATCTATTCACGGTATTATAAAAAAGAGGCTGCCCTTTCCGGACAGCCTCTTTTTACAGTTTCAGATAGTTATGAATGGATCAATCGTTATTTCACCGCGTCAACCACTGCTTTGAAAGCGTCGGGGTTGTTCATAGCCAGGTCAGCCAGTACCTTACGGTTCAATCCGATCTGCTTGTTGCTCAGCTTGCCGATCAGCTGTGAGTAGGATATACCGTGCTGACGGGCACCTGCGTTGATACGCTGGATCCATAATGCCCTGAATGCTCTCTTTTTGGTTTTACGGTCGCGGTACGCATACTGCAACCCTTTTTCAACTGTATTCTTCGCAACAGTGTATACCTTGCTGCGTGATCCGTAGTAGCCTTTAGCTAATTGGAGGATCTTTTTGCGTCTTCTTCTGGACGCTACTGCGTTAACCGAACGTGGCATAATACTTAAATTAGTTTTGGTAAGGGGTGCTGCGTTTTTCAGCAGGCTTACAACCCGGTACCTGGTTAAAAATGTTTGTTACAATTACTTTCCAATACCCAGCATGCGTTTCACATTGCCCATATCTGCGTCAGACACCAAGCTGGTCTGCGTCAGGTTACGCTTCCGCTTGGTGCTCTTTTTCGTCAGAATATGGCTTTTGAAAGCATTCTTCCTGGTAATTTTACCTGTTCCTGTGATGCTAAAGCGTTTTTTAGCACTGGAATTGGTTTTAATCTTTGGCATATCTATTTTATTTTATCTGAACTGTTCTTTTTTAATCCCCCGCCTGCTGCTTACAGTCTCTTACTTCTTCACTGCACCTTTGGGAGCTACGGTTAAAAACATCCGCTTTCCTTCCAGCTTGGGTAAAAGTTCCACTTTACCGTAATCTTCCAACGCCTGGGCAAACTTCAGCAGCAGGATTTCACCCTGCTCTTTATAAACAATGGCCCGGCCTTTGAAGTGTACATATGCACGGACCTTCTCGCCATTTTCCAGAAAACTGATGGCATGTTTCAGCTTAAACTGAAAATCATGCTCACTGGTATTGGGGCCGAACCGGATCTCTTTGATAACAGTTTGCTTCGCATTTGCCTTGATTTCCTTCAGCTTTTTCTTTTGTTCATAGACAAACTTGCTGTAGTCAATCACCCGGCACACAGGCGGTTCGGCATTAGGAGAAATCTCCACCAAATCCAGCTCCAGGTCATCCGCGATAGCTAACGCCTGCCGGGTCGGATAGATACCCTGTTCAATGTTGTCCCCAACCAAGCGGACCTCAGGCGACTTGATGTACTGATTAATACGATGATCGGGTTCCTTCTTCTTAAACGGAGGGCGCGGCCCTCTGAATCCTGGTCTTCCTAATGCCAAATTATTACCTTTTGATTAAACTGTTATCTCTTTGATTAATTGATCACGAAAAGCCCCGACAGTCATGCTGCCGAGGTCGCCATGCCCGTGTTTCCTTACAGAAACTGTGCCATGTTCCACCTCTTTCTCACCCACAATCAGCATATACGGCAATTTCTTCACCTCCGCATCCCTGATTTTCCGGCCCACTTTCTCGTCACGCAAATCAATCAAGCCGCGAATATCGGAATTATTCAGTGATTCCAAAAGTTTTTTCGCATAATCTTCATACTTTTCAGACACCGGCAATACAATAAACTGCTCGGGAGCCAGCCATAACGGAAACTGACCTGCACAATGCTCAATCAGCACAGCCACAAACCGTTCCAGCGATCCGAAAGGTGCACGATGTATCATCACCGGACGATGCCGGGCATTGTCACTACCGGTGTATTCCAGTTCGAACCGTTCCGGCAGATTATAATCCACCTGGATGGTACCCAGCTGCCATTTCCGGCCCAGTGCATCTTTCACCATAAAGTCCAGCTTCGGCCCGTAAAAGGCGGCTTCACCCAATTCCACTACTGTATGCAGTCCCTTTTCTTCTGCCGCCTCAATGATCGCTTTTTCCGCCAGGTCCCAGTTTTCGTCCGAGCCGATATACTTGGCCTTGTTATCCGGGTCACGCAGTGATATCTGGGCGGTATATTCCTCAAACCCTAAGGCACCGAACACATACAGTACCAGGTCGATTACTTTTTTAAACTCCTCTTTCACCTGGTCCGGGCGGCAGAACAGGTGTGCATCGTCCTGCGTGAACCCACGAACCCGTGTCAGTCCGTGCAACTCCCCGCTCTGTTCATAGCGGTACACGGTACCGAACTCCGCAAAACGTACCGGCAGGTCCTTATAGGAGCGTGGCTTGGTTTTGTAGATCTCGCAGTGATGCGGACAGTTCATGGGCTTCAGGAAAAACTCCTCCCCTTCCTGCGGCGTTCTGATCGGCTGGAAAGAATCAGCACCATATTTGTCATAGTGACCGGAGGTGACATACAGGTTTTTATGCCCGATGTGTGGCGTCACCACCGGTTCATAGCCGGCTTTCAGCTGTGCACGCTGTAGGAAGTCGATCAGTTTCTGGCGCAGCCTGGCCCCTTTCGGCAGCCACAATGGCAGTCCCATCCCCACTTTCTCGGAGAAGGCGAACAACTCCAGTTCCCGGCCCAGCTTCCGGTGATCCCGCTTTTTGGCTTCCTCGATCATGGTGAGATAGGCTGCCAGCTCACCGGCTTTGGGGAAAGTGACCCCATAAATACGGGTCAGCTGTTTCCTGCTCTCGTCGCCCCGCCAATAGGCACCGGCCACATTGGTCAGCTTTACCGCCTTGATAAAACCCGTGTTCGGAATATGCGGCCCGCGGCAGAGATCCGTAAAGTTCCCCTGGGTATAGAACGTGATAGCGCCATCCGGAAGGTCTTTGATCAGGTCCAGTTTATACTCATCGCCTTTTTCCGTAAAATACGCTGCTGCATCGGCTTTGCTGACCGGCTTCCGTACAAACTCCGACTTGCCGCGTGCCAGCTCCAGGATCTTGTCTTCAATCTGTTTGAAATCGTCCGAAGAGAAATCCCGGTCGCCAAAATCTACATCGTAATAAAAACCCGTCTCTATGGCCGGCCCGATGCCGAATTTAATTCCCGGGTAAAGCGCCTCCAGCGCCTCCGCCATGAGGTGGGCCGAAGAGTGCCAGAAAGTAGCTTTACCTCCGGTATCATTCCACGTAAGTAATTTAACCTGCGCATCCTGCTCTATCGGGCGTGATGCATCCCATATTTCGCCGTTTACTTCAGCAGCCAGCACATTGCGGGCAAGCCCTTCAGAAATGGATTGTGCGATCTGCAAGGAGGAGGTTCCCCGTTCGTATGGACGAACGGAACCGTCAGGAAGAGTAATGTCAATCATCTACAACTATGATCAATGGTTAAATAAATACTATTAAACTAAAATCACCTACAAAGTGATTTCTGATTTGAGGGGCAAAGATACGCATTAATCCGGAATCTTTTACCGGAGAATAGTAACGGAACCTCTCAGGGGGCTCTGGAATATCGGCGACGAAATAATATAATAATACGTGGCTGCCGGCAATGGTGAACCATTCATCCGGCCATCCCAGGCGGTCGCATAGCTTTCCGAAACAAATACGGGGCTCCCCCAGCGATTAACGACCTGCACTTTCAGGTCAGGGTATTCTTCCAGCCCCTGTATGTCCCAGGTATCGTTCACTCCATCCCCGTTCGGCGTAAACCCGTTCGGGATGTCCGGTGGGGGGAGTACAATAATCCGCACGCTGACACTATCGATACACCCGTACTCATTTCCTGCGATCAGCCTGTATACCGCAGATTCCATGGGGGTAGCCATCGGATCCCGCACGGATGGATCATCCAATCCGGTTGCCGGTATCCATTGGAACGTAGTCGCATTGGTTGACGGCTGCAGGCGAACCCCATCCCCTTGCCGGATGGTCAGCGTCGGCATCTGTGCAATGGAGGGTGGCGGCATAACGACAATTACCCCTTCCACAGAAACCGGGCACGAAATACCCGGAGGTGTCGTATAGGTAATCCGGTGTGTACCGGGGCCTGCCCTTTCGGGGTCAAAAACAGTACCCGTTACCCCCCGTCCTGCATACAAGCCCGGCAGTCCGTTGCTGAACAGGGCGGGGGTTCCCTGGTTCAGCTGCCAGGGACCACTGCTCAGGCAAACAATCGTATCCAGGTTCATGCTGATTTGCGGATAGGGCGTTACCCGGAACGTGTACACATCCGCAACCACGCGGGCGTCACACACCGTTGTGGCCACCCCCCGATACCTGAAAATACCCGGTTGGCCAACCGGTGGCCTGTAGGTATTTCCTGCTTCACCGGGAATCTGCTCCCAGTTTCCCGGACTGACTTCCCGCTCCCAGTGATAACGAAACGATCCCGGGAAATCCGGATCGGTTATTGAAAGGGAAACCGGCACCTGCGGGCAGGTTTCCACGGATGCCGTAAGCGGGTCGTAATCGCGCGGGCCTGCGTACCGTACAAACAGCGGGTCAGAGGTTACCCGGCATTGCTCATTGGCTAAATTAGCAGGGCCTGACGCTACCGTGATCCGGTAGCCGGTGCCGGGTTGCGGGTCGGCAATATCAATCTCCGTACCGGTTTCATTGGCCAGATCGTGCCAGGTCACTCCGTCGTCGTTACTGTATTGCCAAATATATACCGGATCTGTGTACCCGCCTCCAACCAGCGTGGCGGACATATGTAACGGCTGTCCGGGTACGCACTGGAACACTTCCATCCCTTCTGAATGGAGATCAGGCCTGACATCTATCGGTGGGCCGCACGGACTGAATTCAATGTCGTCAATCACCAGGTTATTCCCACAACCACCGGCTCCGTTATTGAGCAGCACCAATACCACATCGGTATTATCGCCGGTATTAAAATACATTTCTATCTGGTGCCATTCCGGAGTGGTAAAGGTCGTCGGAATGGTATCCGTTGAAATGGATTGAAGAACGTTACCCAATGTATCCCTGATCTCCATTGTTACGCTGACGGGTAAGACTAAGCCACCACCGCACAGATTGGGCGTACTGATATTCGCAATCCAGGCACTGTAGTAAAAATCGGTATTTTCACACAGGCCACGGACGGTGGTCCGGTAAAATTCACCCTCCGCATAATCGGCATTCACCATCAGCATATACCCGTTACCTCCGCGGGCGGGAATATCATGCCAGCGAAAGTCATTCGCCCTGAAAGACCGTTGTGCAATGGTATAAAAACCAACCCTTACCGGCCCGTCCGTATAGGTGTAGTTAGGGGCAATATCGGCGTTACCCAAGTCCGGCGCATCCGTACCGAAATCGATCCTTCTGATAGGATCCCCGAAATTATCGCACTGCGCAACCGCCTCGTGGCTGGCGATCACGACTAACCAGCTCAGCACAACGGAAATTTTCAATATACGCTTCATCTCATGATCTGTTACCACGCCACCCTGGGGGAACGGTATCGTTTTAAATTGTTGAAACGGAGCCCAAGTACAAACTCATGGGAGTCCCGGGGAAAAAGCTGTACCTGCTCATTCCTGAAATCATATGCATAACTCACATTCAGTAACGGACTGATAAAAAAGCCGGCCATGGCAGCCATTCCCATTCCCTTACGGTAGGAAAGCCCCAGCCAGCCTATATCCTCATATTGCATCTTCATATTCACATCAAACGACAGAGGTACGGGGCGGACATACCGCAGCATCACCGAGGGGGTGGCATACCACTCGCCTATTTCAAAGCGATAGCCCGCGGTTGCAAAATAATGCCGGCTGAAACCATTGCTGACCTCCAGCAGGTTCTGGGAGGAAAGCCCGCAGAAAAAATCATTCGAATACAGCCAGATACCGGCGTGTAAGACAGGTACCGCCTTCGGATCTTCACTTGCGGTAAGCAGCGGATCCGCCGGATCCCTGAGTCTTATGCCGGAAAGGTCCCAACGCCTGAACAGGAACCCGCCCGCCGCACCCACGCTGACCCTCACTTCCCGGTTCAACGGAACGTGATAGGCATACGCCGCCAAGCCTGAAACCCACTCTGTTATCCCCGCCTTATCGGCTACCAGCAGTCCGCCCACTCCCTGCCTGCGGCCCGTGTTAATATCTTCATTGACGGGGGCATGGATCGACGCATACAGGGTTCTCGGAGCATCTTCCACACCGATCCATTGCATGCGCATACTGAGTTTCACATCCGTAAAATCTTCCACACCGGCCGCAGCCGGGTTTAATACAAAATTATTGGATATATACATGGTATGCTGCGGCAGTTGCTGGGCCATTGCCGCAAGCGGCAGTAACGCAATCAATAGCTGTAAGTTCCTGCCGACTCTTTTCATATGTGTGTTTAGCGGTTATTGAACGGTAAATATAATAAAAGTATAGAAACAAATGTTGGAAAGGGGTATGTATTCCCCTTTCCAACGACGGCTATGACCGCTCCACTAACGTCCCGCCGTATCGTCTACCGCGGCACTGGATACCGCAGAGGCCACCAACCCCACCGCCAGCAGGTAACCTGCCAACGTGGTGACTATCGCCGGCAGTACCACCGGTGACGCGAGCAGTGCTGCTCCGGCAGCGCCCAGCGTCAGTCCCCACCTGCGCACCTGTTTAAAAAACTTCGGGGTAGGTGCCTGTACCCGCCTTACCATTTCATTTTCCATATTCATTTACTTTCTGATCCGTTATCGCCGCGCCCCTGCTCCAAAAAGCCGATGCGGAGACGCAATAGTTCATAGTTCGCTTTCAGTTCAGCCTTGATCAATTGTGTAACCGTTTTCAGCTCGGCCCTATCCTACTCTACTTTCCGGAAATTCCCATGCAGCTGCCTGACGAAAAAGGCAATCACCGACAGTCAATCTTTACCCTTGCCCTGCTGCGTATTTTGTATAACTTTCCAAATCAAACTTAAAAAGGTTATACAAAATGTGCAATAAACAGCTTCGACAACCAAGGCATCAATACACTCAAAAACAATTATTTACAGTTACTAATAGGGAATCATTGAGCTCCTTGTATGTGGAAAATTATTGCGTATATTTGGGAGTTAGCAGTAATTGTAACGAACGACACAGCAATGACAACGCAACCTGACTTTTATATAAATTCTTCGGGACAAATTTCAGCCGAATTTGTTGACAGAAATATTTTGACTTTTAATCAGGCGACTTTATTCGTCAGACAACTTCCTTATGGACGCAATATTGACAAAAATGACCTGACTTCGGTGTTTGCAGACAACTGTGGGACTTGTAGCACAAAACACGCTTTACTTAAACAACTTGCAGACGAAAATAATTTTAAAGAACTAAGATTGACCGTTGGACTTTTTAAAATGAATGGGAAAAATACACCAGAAATTTCAATGACACTTAAACTTAATAACCTTGAATACATTCCTGAAGCACATTGTTACTTAAAATACAACGACCTTATTCTGGACTACACAAAACAGAACTCAAAACCATCTGACTTTATTGACGACTTAATTGAAGAAATAGAAATTTCGCCAAACCAAATCACCGACTATAAAGTAAACTATCACAAAAATTATTTAAGAACTTGGCTTGACAAAACAGAACAACTTAATTTGACACTAAGCGACCTTTGGACAATTAGAGAACAATGTATTCAGAACTTAGCGGACAACTGACAGAAACAACTACTGCTAACAGCGGTTTGGCGCAAGCGGGGGTGATGTGCTTCGTATGAACATTTGTACTAAATTTGAACTTTCGGCTTCGTAGGAAGTTTAGTGGTAAAAGTCCCCGCCTACGCCAAGCCTAAAATTAGCGGCAAGCAAAACCAACGACACGGCTAAAATAAACGATGACACTTTTAAAGGGCTTTAGACATATCATTTTATACGGACTGATTTTAGCGATTTTAGTTTTTGCTCTGAAATGGCTGCAATGGAAATTCTTAATCGTTGACAACTCTATTGACATTTATGTCGGACTAATTGCCGTCTTTTTTACCATTTTGGGTGTTTGGGTGGCAACACAGCTTACCAAACCCAAAATACAAACCGTAATTGTTGAAAAAGAAGTTTATGTAAACCAACCTGACGAATTTACAATCAACGAAACTGAACTGAAAAAGCTAAACCTCAGCAATCGTGAATACGAAGTATTGCAACTTTTGGCAAAAGGTTACAGTAATGCAGACATTGCAAACAACTTGTTTCTTTCGGTGAGTACAGTTAAAACACACGTATCAAATCTATTCGTAAAAATGGATGTCAGTAATAGAACGCAAGCCTTAGAAAAATCTAA
>CAZJKM010000072.1:0-13460 GCA_964546645.1 uncultured Sphingobacteriaceae bacterium | reverse complement strand
AATGCTATAATCAATGTTCATATTCATTTTTCTGAATAGGAGTTTTTATGTACTTTTGACATAATGTCAATACGTGTACAGGTATGGAAATCACAATAAAGATAGACAAGCGAAGTAAACAGGCAAAAGTGTTTTATGAATATCTTAAAACACTGCCCTTTATAAAGCTTGAAGAACCTCGTTATAATAAAGATACTGAGAAGGCAATACAAGAAGTGAAATCTGGTAAAACGACCAAAATGTCCCTTGAAGACTTCAGGAAGCAGCTTTATTAGTGATGTATCAACTTGAGCAGACAGGGCAGTTCAAAAAAGACATCAAACTCGCTAAAAAGCGAGGCTTGGATATGCAACTTCTTGATGAAGTCGTTACCCACTTGGTTGAAAAAGGTACACCTCCACAAAAAAATAAACCCCACAAATTAACAGGTACTTATAAAGGATTTTGGGAGTGCCATATCCAACCTGATTGGCTCTTAATCTGGGAACAAAATGATACGATAAAGCTTATCACCCTCACAAGAGCAGGCACACACAGCGATTTGTTCTAAATCTCCCTGCGCTCCAAAGCTATAGATGGGAAAACAGGCAAAGAATAAAGCTTTGCGACAGCAGCTAAATAAAAGGCAATACTGTTCACACGGGCATTTTTTGTAATTTAGCCGTTGATGAGACAGCAAAGGTTTTTGAAATTATAGATTAATGCAAACGGCTAAATAACAATAAGGTATGATGCGGGTGAGTAGTATCATGTTATTTTTGATTTTTCTGGTCACACTGGCTTCGCTTTCATTTAAACAGGGGAGTGACGGAGTTGCCGCCGTGGCAGACAGCCTGCGGCAGGCATATAGCCGCCCCTTGGCCGAATGGCCGAAGCCAGCTGTTGATCCCGGTGTGGAGTGGGAGGAGTTCGCCTCTGTTACCGGTCCGGATACCAGCTATTTCACCCTGATCGAACGGCCGGATATTAAATTGGGGAAACTGTTGTTTTTCGATCCCATGCTTTCCGGCTCCAACCAGGTTTCATGCAGCAGCTGCCATGATCCGCAGTCTTCCTGGGGTGACCACCGGTCGGTGGCGCTGGGCAACGACCACCTGCAGGGTAACCGGAATACGATCTCCCTGTTGAATGTGGCAGAAAGGAAAAGCTTTTTCTGGGACGGACGGGCCACCACGCTGGAGGAGCAGGTGCATAGCCCCATTGCCGCGCACAATGAAATGAACATGAAGCCGGAGGAATTAGGGGGCAAACTCGGTGAAATCCAGGCCTACCGGGCGCTGTTTGCGTCTGCCTATGGCGACAGTACCATTACTTTTGACCGGATCGCAAAATCACTCGCGGCTTTCCAGCGTACGATTACTACCCGCCGGAGCCGGTTTGACCGTTTTATCGATGGTGAACATAAGGTGTTGAGCGAGGAGGAGATCCGTGGACTGCATTTGTTCCGCACAAAAGCCCGTTGCATGAACTGCCACTACGGGCAGCACCTGACGGATGAAAAGTTCCATAATATCGGACTGACCTACTACAAACGGAAGTACGAGGACCTCGGCCGTTACCTGGTAACCAATAACCCGGATGACATCGGTAAGTTCCGTACACCCACCCTGCGCGATGTGATGCACAGCGCACCCTGGATGCATAACGGCATGTTCTTTAATATACTGGGCCTGATCAATATCTATAACAGTGGCATGCAGATGAACAGTCCCACGCCAGAAGAAAAAGCAGCTGACCCGATGCATCCCGTAACGGATCCGTTATTAAAACCGCTGAACCTCACTGCACAGGAAAAACAGGAACTCATCGCTTTCCTGGAAGCCGTAACCGCCACCCAATACCATATGCGGCGGCCGGAACTGCCAAGGTGATTCGCTTATCGGTTGATTAGTTGATTAGTTGATTAGTCTGATGTTTTAATCAGCGCATCAGCAAATGGTGAACAATTTGGCTAATGGATTGTATTTGATGAGTGTTGGGACAACAATTAAAAAAATGCCTACTTTTATCGTCATAAAATGAAGAGACTATGATACGAAATTATGCTTTACTCGGGCTCGCCGGCAGTTTTGCTTTTTCTGTAACGGCGTGCAGTTCGCCCAAGGATAATGGTAATGGCGCAGGACTCACGGATACGGCCCGGCTGGCGCCGGTGGAAACCAGCGCTCCCAACACGGATTATAAACCGGCCTTTGCCGGGCAGACCCGTATTGGCGGTGTAAAAACAACCACGCCTTATGAAGTGACCGTGCTGACAAAGGAACTGAACCGCCCCTGGGCTATCGTTAACCTGCCGGGCGACCGTTTTCTGGTTACGGATAAAGAAAAGGGTACTTTCCGTATTGTGAGTAAAAACGGGCAGGTGAGCGAACCTGTTACCGGTTTACCGGAGGTGGATGCCGCCGGACAGGGCGGCTTGCTGGATGTGGCGTTGGACCCCGCTTTCAGTGATAACCGGATGATTTACTGGACCTATTCCGGAAAATCGGGGAAAGGAAACCTGACCGCAGTAGCAAAGGGCCGTCTTTCCGCAGATGAGAAAAAGGTAGAAAATGTGCAGGTAATCTACGAAGCTACGCCGGCTTACGCGGGCAGGCTGCACTACGGATCCCGTATCCTGTTTGATAAAGACGGATATATTCTTTTCAGTACCGGTGAACGGTCGGACCTGGAAACCAGGCCACAGTCACAGGACCTCAACTCTGCGCTCGGAAAGATTATCCGTATCACGAAAGAAGGTAAACCTGCTCCCGGGAACCCGTTTGAGGGACAGGCCGGTAAACGTCCGGAAATTTACTCCTATGGCCATCGCAATGTACAGGGGCTGGCCGTCCATCCGGTAACCGGCGATTTGTGGGAAACAGAATTCGGACCGAGAGGCGGCGATGAACTGAACCGTGTTGAACCGGGAAAGAACTATGGCTGGCCGGTCATTACCTACGGCCTGGAATACCGCGGGCCGAAGATCGGTGAGGGCATTACGCAACGGGAAGGGCTTGAGCAGCCTGTCTATTACTGGGACCCGGTTTTGTCGCCAAGTGGCATTACATTTTATACATCCGGCACAATCCCCGAGTGGAAAAATAACCTGTTTATTGCTGGTTTGAGCAGTACACACGTGGCCCGGCTGGTCATTGAAAATAATAAAGTAACCGGAGAAGAACGGTTACTGGCAGACCTGGGACAACGGTTCCGTGATGTCACCGAGGGACCCGACGGCGCGCTGTATGCGGTTACGGACGGTGGCTGGCTGGTGCGGGCCGGTAAAAAATAACGAATGTGTCAACAATGCAATTGTTTTTAGTAAACCGTTAAATATACGTACTTTTGCTGAACCGGGAACTCCCCGGTTTTTTTGCACAAGAAAGGTTACATGAGTAAGCAAACAACCCCGGACCTGGGCGACCAGAGCGAAGTTGAAGTATTTGGTGCCCGGGTTCACAACCTGAAAAACATTGATGTCAGTTTTCCACGAAATAAACTGGTTGTCATTACCGGTCTGAGCGGCAGCGGCAAGTCGTCACTGGCCTTTGATACGATTTATGCGGAAGGACAGCGCCGCTATATGGAAACATTCAGCGCCTACAGCCGGCAGTTTATGGGCGGGATGGAGCGGCCGGACGTGGATAAAATAGCCGGATTAAGTCCGGTTATCTCCATCGAACAGAAAACAACCGGGAAAAATCCCCGCTCCACGATGGGAACCATCACGGAGATTTATGACTTTATGCGGCTGCTGTTTGCCCGTACCGCTGAGGCCTTTTCCCATGCCACCGGCAGGAAGATGGAGCGGATGAGCGAAGACCAGATTGTACAACGCATCATTGAGCAGTTTGACGGGCAGCCGGTCAATATCCTGGCACCTGTTGTAAAGGGACGGAAAGGTCACTACCGGGAGCTGTTTGAGCAGATCCGGAAACAAGGGTATGTAAAAGTGAGAGTGGATGGGGAGATACTGGATATCACACCGAAGATGCAGGCCGATCGCTATAAGATTCATGATATTGAGGTCGTGATCGACCGGCCGCTCATCAGTGAAAAAGATCGTAAACGCCTGCAGACATCCGTACAGCAGGCCATGAAGGTAGCGAAAGGGATCATCAAAATATCCGATCGCGATAACCGGGAGTATTTTTTCAGCCGGTACCTGATGGATCCCCAATCAGGTATTTCCTATGACGAACCCCAGCCCAATACCTTTTCTTTTAACTCGCCGTATGGTGCCTGCCCCCGTTGCGACGGCCTGGGATATATATTCGATATGGACCGCGATTCCGTTATTCCTGATCCGAAGCTGAGCATCATGCAGGGTGGGCTGGTGCCTTTGGGTGAATACCGGGATAACTGGAATTTCCAGCAACTGAAGGCACTCGCCAAGCAGTATGATTTTTCACTTTCCGCTCCGCTGGAAAAACTGAGCGAAGAGCAGCTGGATATACTGTTGTACGGCGCCCCTGACCTGATTACGGTGCAGGTGGCTTATAACAAGTGGAACGTTAAGAACTATCAGGTGACGTTTGAAGGCCTGGTAAAGATGCTGGAAGAGCAGAGTGAGAAAATGAGCGACAGCCAGGCGATCGATATGTATGTCGCGCAGCGTACCTGTCCTGATTGCCAGGGTGCCCGGCTGAAGAAGGAATCACTGCATTTCCTGCTGGATGGCAAGAATATTTATGAACTGGCGGCGATGGACATCAGTTCCCTGTCAGCATGGTTTAACGGATTGGAACAAAGGCTTTCTGAACGGCAATGGGTAATCGCTTCGGAGATTGTGAAGGAGATACGGGCCAGGCTGGGATTTTTGCTGGACGTTGGCCTGAATTACCTGACACTCAGTCGTTCCGCCAAAACCTTGTCCGGGGGCGAAGCGCAACGGATCCGGCTGGCTACCCAGATTGGCTCACAACTGGTCAACGTGTTATATATCCTGGACGAGCCGAGCATCGGACTCCATCAGCGGGATAATCAGCGCCTGATCAATGCACTGAAGAACCTCCGGGATATCGGAAATTCAGTACTTGTGGTGGAACACGATAAAGAGATGATCCTGAATGCGGACCATGTAATCGATATGGGCCCCGGGGCAGGCTTCAACGGCGGCCAGGTTGTCGCAGAGGGAAGCCCCCAGGCATTGCAGCAAGCGGATACGCTCACGGCGAGCTATCTGAACGGCATGAAGGAGGTAGCGGTACCCGCTGTCAGGAGAGCCGGGAGTGGTAAGGTGATTAAACTGGAAAAAGCCACCGGGAATAACCTCAAAGCCGTCACCGTTGAGTTTCCCTTGGGAGTGTTTATTGCCGTTACAGGTGTTTCCGGCAGCGGTAAATCCACCCTGATCACCGAAACGTTGTATCCGATACTCAACCAGCATTTCTTTCGTGCAAAAAAGCAGCCCATGCCCTATAAAAAAATTGCAGGCCTGGAGCATATTGATAAAGTGATTGAAATTGACCAAAGCCCGATCGGCCGCACACCGCGCTCCAACCCGTCCACCTATACGGGTGTGTTTTCGGACATACGGGCCTTGTTTGTGCAATTGCCGGAAGCAAAGATACGGGGTTATAAACCGGGCCGGTTCTCATTTAATGTGAAGGGCGGGCGTTGTGAAACTTGTCAGGGTGCAGGGATGAAGATCATCGAAATGAACTTTTTACCCGATGTGCAGGTTCCCTGTGAGGAGTGTAACGGCCGGCGATATAATCGTGAAACACTGGAAGTGCGCTACCGGGGGAAATCCATCAGTGACGTGCTGGACATGAGCATTGATGAAGCCGTCACGTTTTTTGAAACCATTCCGTCCATTTATCGCAAGATAAAAGCCCTGCAGGATGTGGGGCTCGGTTACATCACGTTGGGTCAGTCATCCGTCACCCTGTCAGGCGGTGAAGCCCAGCGGGTAAAGCTCGCTACGGAACTTTCCAAAAAGGATACCGGCAATACGTTCTATATATTGGATGAGCCTACCACAGGTTTGCATTTTGAAGACGTGAATGTGCTGCTCGGTGTGCTGGACCGGCTGGTTGACCGTGGAAACACGGTACTGGTCATTGAACATAACCTGGACGTCGTGAAAGTAGCTGACTGGGTGATCGATCTCGGACCGGAGGGTGGCTCCGGCGGCGGAGAGATCATTTTCAGCGGTACACCGGAAGGTTTAACAAAGAATAAGCGCAGCGAAACAGCGAAGTATCTAAAAACAGAACTAGCTACAGGTTAGGTACTTTGCTGTTTGCTCTTAGCAGTTTGCTTTTTACTGTTTGCAAAGTTGCTGTTTACATTTTGCTCGTTTGCTTCCTGCGAAGGGCAAATAGCAAACCGCCTATTTAATAAAATGCTTCAACTGAATCACCTCCCGTTCTTCGAGATAACGCCAGCGGCTGCGGGGAAGATCTTTTTTAGTTAAATTAGCGTAGACAACACGGTCAAGCTTGACCACATCATATCCCAGATGCTCAAAAATACGTCTTACGATGCGGTTCCTGCCGCTATGTATCTGGATGCCGATATCCCGTTTGCTTCCTCCCTGTACGTATGACACATGGTCCGGTTTGATAAACCCGTCTTCCAGTTCAATGCCGTAAGCTACTTTATTAAAGTCCCCCTGGGTAAGGCTTTTATTCAGTTCAACCTGATAAATTTTCGTGATATTATTGCGCGGATGCGCTAATTTCTCAGCAAGGTCACCGTCATTGGTCATCAGCAGTAAGCCGGTCGTGTTACGGTCCAAACGGCCAACCGGATAAATACGTTCCCGGGTAGCCTTCTCAACCAGATGCATGACGGTACGGCGCTCTTTCGGGTCATCCGTTGTGGTAATATAGTCTTTTGGCTTATTCAGGAGCACATAGACCATTTTTTCACGTTTCAGCTTTTCGCCATTGTACCTGATCTCATCTTTGGTGGGATCTACTTTCGTCCCGAGTTCGGTGACAACGGTTCCGTTTACACTGACGACGCCTGCCGTGATCAGCTCGTCTGCCTTACGGCGTGAGCAGATTCCCGCATTGGCAATATACCGGTTGAGGCGGATCAGGCCATTGTCCTCCTGTTCACGTGAGAAGTGGTCATCTCCCTGTGATCGGCGTGTGTCTGTACGCTTCCTTCCCAGTGTGTTGGGTTTCCGGCTAAAAGGCTTATCGCCGTTATAAGGACGGTCTTTACTGTAATTCCTGTCCTTATCAAATGGTCTTCTGTCAGACGGTCTGCGGCTACCGTCTTTATCAAACGGTTTTCGGTCACCCGGTTTTCGGTCACCGTCCTTATCGAATGGTTTCCGTTTGCTGTCCTTGTTATATGGTTTATCCTTGCTGAAAGGGCGGTCTTTGCTGAAAGGTCGTTCCTGCCGGTAGGGTTTTTCGTTGTTGAAAGGCCGGTCTTTGCCGAAAGATTTGCTGTTGTTAAACGGCCGGTCGTTATCTCCGGATGGCCCTTCTTTGCGATACGGTTTTTCCTCCCCCTGTGACCTTCGCCTGTTAGAGCCTGGCCGGTCCGGCCTGCCGGATTTGTCATCGCGACTGTTCCTTTTGTTACGAAATGGCATATATGCTAACCCTTCAATGTTTGAAATGCAAAGGTATGCAAAAATAAAGGATACTGCGTTACAGAGCCATCTTTTTACGGAACATGGAGTGCCTGCTACGATGTTAAAAAGCGTTAAATTACTGAGGTTTCTCTGTAAGTGTTTGTAGATAAGTATTATAATCAGTAATTTTGCTTCCACTTTTTCAGGAAAGCTTTTCCGGGGTGCATCGGCACCTGGATTCGGGAAGCTTTCTGTTTACGGATATCGGCCGGCAATGAATAGTGGGGAACTGCCGGGTGTGTCTCTAAAAAGGTATATATGATAAAAAAACAACTGCTATGCTGTAGTATGGTGTTGTTTGCGTTAGCGCTCTCAAAACTGTTTGTATACAACGCCCGCCTGGCGGGAGAGAACAATGACGCAATACAAAGACATGCAGCTATGGCGGATACAGAAGTACAGCGGAACGGCATTTATTTTCGTTCGCTTTCGTTCGCCTCGGAGTTGTTGCCGTTAGGTGACCCGGGGATTGAAAAAACAATGATGCGTTATCTCAGAGCGCATGCGTATAAACGGTTGGGAAGCCATCAGCTGCATCGCAAATCAGAACAATGGTTCCCGGTGGTTACACCTATTCTGCGCCGGTATGGGATACCGGAGGATTTCAGATACCTTCCTCTTATTGAGAGCGGTTTCGAAACGGGCACTTCGTCGCATCGTGGCGCCTCCGGATACTGGCAATTCATGCCGCATACAGCCCGGGCCTTCGGATTAACGGTAAATGAGCAGACCGATGAGCGTCAGGATATCCGGAAATCGACAGAGGCCGCCTGCAAATACCTGAAAGCATTGTACCGGGAGTTCAACAGCTGGACACTGGTAGCGGCAGCGTTTAACATGGGAGAAGGAAACCTGAAACGGGCCATCACCCGGCAGGGGGAAGATAATTATTTCCGATTGCGCCTCAACGGGGAAACCAGCAGTTATATCTATAAGCTGATTGCCGTGAAAGAGATCATTGAGCACCCCGAACAGCATGGTTACGGCAGTGAGTTTGCTACGTTGCTCGCCAGGGTGGACGAGGCGGTGGCAGAAGAGACAGGGGCATCCGGCCGTATGTAAATCCCGCAAACAGATCACCAACCCACCTGTTTCGTATATATGCAAAAGAAAACACTGATTATCGGGGCGTCACCCAATCCATCAAGGTATGCCAATCTGGCTGCCCATCGGCTGACTGCTGCCGGGCATCCGATCATCAATATCGGTATCCGGAAAGGAGAAGTAGCTGGTGTGCCTATCGTGCGCGCGGACAGGGTGTATGACGACATTGATACCATCACCCTCTATATCGGCCCGCAATTGCAGCCACTGTATTACGACTATATTCTTCAAACTAAGCCGAAACGTATTATCTTTAACCCCGGCACGGAAAATGAAGAACTGAAGCAGCTGGCGGTTGCCAATGGCATTGAAGCCGAGGAAGCCTGTACGCTGGTTCTGCTGGGAACACGACAGTATTAAGAGGTGTTACGCCCTGCTTTGCCGCGTTGATGGGACGATAAAGAATTGTTCAGATTTTAGAGCCGAAACATAAATCCCCCGCGTCGCCGAGTCCGGGAACGATATACGCCCTGCTGGTCATTTCGCTGTCCACCGCACCGATCCAGAGACTGGCCTGCGGCAGGTAGGCTTTGACATGCTCCATTCCTTCCTCCGTGGCAATGGCGGCCACGATATGCAGCTGACGGAGTTGGTAGGTGTCCAGCAGGTCTTTGCAGGTAAGGACCATCGTGCGCCCCGTCGCTAGCATCGGATCAGAAACAATAACCGTTCGGTTATCCAGGTTAGGGCACGACTGGTATTCTTTATGGAGCTCAAAAATCCCGCTTTTTTTGATCTTCCGGTAGGCAGCGATAAAAGCGGAATCGGCCTGGTCAAAAAAGTTCAGCAACCCCTGGTGCAGGGGCAGGCCGGCCCGGATCAGGGTGGCTAACACCGGTTGTTCCATGAGAAGGGCTGTTTCTGCAACACCCAGGGGCGTTTCAATTTCCGTGGCCTCGTACCCGAGTGTCTTGCTGATTTCATAAGCAAAGATTTCTCCCAGCCGCTCCATATTCCGGCGGAAGCGCATACGGTCAAGCTGCACTTCGCGGTTACGCATTTCTGCCAGAAAGTGATTGGCAATGCTGTTTTGTTCTGTAAGGATAAAGGCCATGTCTTGTCTGTATTAGTTATTTATTTTAGTTGCCGGATGGAGCCGGGTTCCTTATCTTTGTTAAAACAATTTCTTCAGAGAGGGGTTTTCCATCCATGACTTTTAACTTGACTTCAGTATACCAGCCGACGGGCGATCAGCCTGAGGCGATCCGCCAATTGGTAGAAGGGGTCCGTTCCGGAGAGCATTACCAAACGCTGCTCGGCGTAACCGGTTCCGGAAAAACCTTCACTATTGCCAATGTTATTCAGCAAACACAAAAGCCAACGCTGATCCTCAGCCATAATAAAACGCTGGCAGCGCAGCTATATGGCGAATTTAAACAATTTTTCCCGGATAACGCAGTCAATTATTTTGTGTCGTATTATGATTATTACCAGCCGGAAGCCTACATAGCCAGCTCAAATACCTACATTGAAAAGGATCTGGCCATTAACGAAGAGATTGAAAAGCTGCGATTGCGTACCACTTCTGCCCTGATGTCCGGCAGAAGGGATGTCATTGTGGTCTCTTCTGTTTCCTGTATATACGGTATGGGTAACCCGGATGATTTTTCACAGTCGGTATTCCGGTTTGCCGTCGGAACGGTGATCAGCCGGAATGCTTTTCTGCACCGGCTGGTCGAAATCCTGTATTCCCGCACCACAATAGAGTTTAAGCGGGGGACCTTCCGGGTAAAAGGCGATACAGTGGATGTATTCCCCGCCTACATGGACGATGCCTATCGTATTTCTTTTTTTGGTGACGAAATCGACGAACTGAGTGTGATTGATCCGAACACCGGTAAAACGCTGGAGAAAACAACCCATATGGCATTGTTCCCGGCAAACCTGTTTGTGACACCGCGCGAAAAGTTTACGCAGGCGATCTGGAATATCCAGGAGGAACTGGAGCTGCGGAAAGAACAGCTGGTGGATGATAAACGCCCGTTGGAGGCCAAACGACTGGAGGAGCGGGTGAACTATGACCTGGAAATGATGCGAGAATTGGGTTACTGCAGCGGTATTGAAAATTATTCGCGGTTCTTTGACGGCCGGCAACCAGGCATGCGCCCTTTCTGCCTGCTCGACTATTTTCCCGATGATTACCTGATGGTGATTGACGAGAGCCATGTGACGGTGCCGCAGATACGGGCCATGTACGGGGGTGACCGTTCGCGTAAGCTATCATTGGTGGAATACGGGTTCCGCCTTCCGGCAGCGTTGGACAACCGCCCTCTGAATTTTCCCGAGTTTGAATCACTTGCGCCACAGACCATCTATGTCAGTGCTACGCCCGGCGATTACGAACTGCAGCAGACGGAGGGTGTGGTGGTGGAACAGATCATCCGTCCCACCGGATTACTGGATCCCGTAGTAGAGGTACGCCCGGTGATTAACCAGGTAGACGACCTGCTGGATGAGGTGGCGCAGGCTACCAAAGACGGCGGGCGGATACTGTGCACCACTTTGACCAAGCGGATGGCCGAAGAGCTGACCAAATACATGGCCCGGCTTGGTATCCGGGTGCGTTATATCCACTCAGAAGTGAAAACCTTGGAACGGGTGGAAATCCTGCGCGGACTGCGTCTGGGAGAATTTGACGTATTGGTGGGGATCAACTTGCTGCGGGAAGGGCTGGATCTTCCCGAAGTGACGCTAGTGGCCATCCTTGATGCCGATAAAGAAGGCTTTTTACGCTCTGAGCGAGCGTTGATACAAACCATCGGACGTGCAGCCCGTAATGATAAAGGGCGGGTGATCATGTATGCCGATACGATCACCCAAAGTATGCGACTGACGATTGATGAAACGAATCGGCGACGGGAGAAGCAAACGCGTTACAATGAAGCGCATGGCATTACACCTCGTACCGTCGGAAAAAGCCGGGAGGCCATTATGGAACAAACATCCGTTGCCGATTTCAGGGGCGGTGTGGCCAAAGCGTATGTGGAGCCTTCACCGGAGTCGATGGTCGCCGCTGATCCTGTATTGCAGTATATGAGTAAACCTCAATTACAGAAGGCGCTGGATACGACCCGAAAAAGTATGGAAAAGGCTGCTAAAGAGATGGATTTCCTGCAAGCTGCCAAGCTGCGCGATGAGCTATTTGCGTTGGAGAAGCATTTCCAGAAACTATTTGGAGAATGAAAATAATTGTATTGGACGGTTACCCACTGAACCCGGGGGATTTAAGCTGGAAATTGTTGGAAGAACTGGGAGAAGTGACTGTTTTTGACCGTACCTCACCCGAACAGATTGTCTCGCGGGCGGCAGGTGCGGATATCGTATTGACCAATAAAGTGCCATTGGACGGCGGTACGCTGAAGCTGTTGCCGGACCTGAAATATATCGGTGTGATGGCAACAGGGTTCAATATCATCGATCTGCAGGTAGCCTCGGAACAGGGTGTCGTGGTTACGAATGTGCCGACTTACAGCACCCGCTCAGTCGCACAGTTCACCTTTGCCCTCATCCTGGAGTTATGCCATCACGTGCAATACCACAGTGACTCGGCCAGAGGGGGCAGGTGGGCATCGGTATCCGATTTCAGTTATTGGGATTTCCCGCTCACGGAGCTTGCCGGAAAAACGTTCGGTATCATTGGTTTCGGTACAATTGGCCGGAGGGCAGGAGAGCTCGCACTGGCCTTCGGTATGAAGGTGCTTGCCAGCAGCAGAAGCCGGAAAGGTGGCTTGGAAAATGCGGAATTCAGCTGGGCAGATACCGATGAGATATTCCGGCAGTCCGACATTGTTAGTCTTCACTGCCCGCTTACGCCGGAAACCGCCGGATTAGTTAACCGGAAGAGACTGGCTTCCATGAAGCAACATGCCTTGCTGATCAATACCTCCCGGGGGCCACTGGTGGTTGAGGAAGATCTTGCCGAAGCCCTTAATACGGGGATTATTTCCGGAGCAGGGCTGGATGTGCTCGCCGAAGAACCACCGCGCACAGACAATCCGTTATTGCACGCGAAGAACTGCCTGGTTACCCCGCATATAGCCTGGGCAACCTACGAGGCACGGAGCCGCCTGATGGCGACGGTCGCACAGAATGTCAGGCGGTTTATAGCCGGTACGCCTGAAAATATGGTGAACGGCTGAGATTCCTGATAAAATAAAAATCCACTCCCCCACCCCCGCTGTGTACACAAAGTCGTTTTTTACAAAGTTGCCGATGGTCAACTTAATCCCCGGTCTGTTCCAGTTCTTTTCGTAGTCCGGCCGGTAGGCCCGATACGACCTGGCTGTAGCTTTCATCAATAAACGATAAGAGCATGCGGTGACTAACGGAGCCGTCGCAAACAACCGTATTCCAGTGTTTTTTGTTCATATGGTATCCCGGACGGACCGCCTCGGGGTATTGTTCCCGCAGTTCCAGGGCATAGTCAGGCCGGCATTTTACGTTGAAACTCACTGGATGCTGGTCAAGGCCAGCCAGCAAAAACACCTTCCCGCATACCTTGAATACCAACGTGTCCGGACCGAACGGGAAACCTTCGGTTACACCGGGCTTCTGCAGGCAATAGTCGCGCAGCTGTTCGATATCCATAGCTGTTAATAAAGAATGGTAAATTTAAAATCAAGTGGCTGAAAATGCCGGATCAGATCCGGAATAAACGCATCGCCGTGTTTAATGTAGTGAAGCCCGAAGTTTTCGGTACGTTCCTGTAGTTTACCACCGGGGAACAGCCGGTCGCGGATGCGGTCAATCTGTAACAGTGCTTCTTCATGGTTTT
>CAZJKM010000071.1:0-13696 GCA_964546645.1 uncultured Sphingobacteriaceae bacterium | reverse complement strand
ATCTGGGTATATAAGATTATACTCCACATGGTTGCCCCTTTCAACCCCAAAGCACGCCTGTGGTGTTCCGGACGGCGGGGATGGTGCGACAAAGTGGCTGCCGAAATGACTCCGGACGGGCATTGTGCCTGGTTCCATTTCGCTTCGCTGGGAGAGTTTGAGCAGGGCCGGCCGGTGCTTGAAAAGTATAAGGCTACCTATCCGGACGAAACCATCGTCATGACCTTTTTTTCCCCTTCGGGATATGAAGTCCGCAAAAACTACCCGCTGGCTGACCATGTGTTTTACCTGCCCCTGGATACGCCGGCCAATGCCCGCCGGTTTATCGGACTGATCAATCCACGGATTGCCTTTTTTACAAAGTACGAATATTGGCATTACTTCTTCAGAGAACTACGCAAACGCAACATACCCCTGTATCTGGTGTCCGCTATTTTCAGGCCCGACCAGCTCTTTTTCCGGTGGTATGGCTTTTTCTCCCGGCGTACGCTCCGGTTTGTCACTCATTTCTTTGTCCAGAATACCGACAGCGTTCACCTGCTGGAAAAAATAGGCTTAAACAATGCGACACTGACCGGCGATACGCGTTTCGACCGGGTACTGGAGCTGGCCGGAAAAAAACGGGACATTCCCCCGGTCTCGGCCTTCGCACAAAACAGTCAGGTGCTGGTAGCCGGAAGTACGTGGCCCCCTGACGAAGAAAACCTTTTCGATCTGCTTCAGGTATTCCCTGAGTGGAAACTGATCATCGCCCCTCACGAGATCGGTGAAACCCGCATGGCCAGGCTGCGAGACCTGTTTCCAAATGCCGTGCTGTACTCAGAAATATCTGCCGGTAAACAGATCAACCCACCGTATTCCGTGATCATCATCGACAATGTCGGCATGCTTTCTTCCCTATACGCCTACGCTGATGTGGCGTATATCGGCGGCGGATTCGGAGCCGGCATCCATAACACACTGGAAGCGGCAGCTTACGGAGTACCGGTTATTTTCGGACCCCGGTATGAAAAGTTTCAGGAGGCGAAGGATTTTATTCATTCAAAGGCCGGTTTCACATTCAGCAACCAGTATGAGCTGGTATCGGTATTTGACGACCTGCAGAACGAAGGGTTCCGCCGGGATACCGGCTACCGGGCAGCGGGGTATGTGACCCAACAGGCTGGCGCCACAGACGCCATCCTTGCACACATAGCTGCCGAACAGAAAAATTAGGTACCTTTGCACGGTGAACAGAAGTGAGCAGAAAACCGACATCCGCAGCCTGACCCTGGATGAGCTGAAAATACAGCTGCAGCAGGCCGGCGAACAGGCATTCAGAGCCAAACAGGTTTACGAATGGCTCTGGCAAAAATCATGTACCAGCTTCGATGCCATGAGTAATCTCAGCAAGGCACTACGCGATACGCTGAAAGAGCATTACACCATCAACGCCGTTCACATCCACCAATCCCAGTTCAGCGCCGACAAGACCATCAAAAGTACCTTTAAACTGCATGACGGCCACCTGATTGAAGGCGTACTCATCCCCGCTGACGAGCGTATGACTGCCTGTGTCAGCTCGCAGGTGGGATGCAGCCTGACCTGTAAGTTCTGCGCTACCGGTTATATGGACCGGAAACGTAACCTGAATGCGGACGAGATGTATGACCAGGTGGTACTGATCACGCAACAGGCACAGGAACAATACGGACAACCCTTAACCAATATTGTTTACATGGGTATGGGCGAACCCCTGCTGAATTACGCCAATGTGCTGAAATCCGTTGACCGGATTACGGCTCCTGACGGGCTGCACATGGCCGCCAAACGCATTACCGTATCCACAGCAGGCATCGCCAAAATGATTAAAAAGCTGGGTGACGACCAAGTGAAATTCAACCTCGCGTTGTCATTGCATGCCGCCAATGATGCAAAGCGCAACGAGATCATGCCCATCAACGAGCAGAACTCGCTGAAAGCACTGGCTGAAGCACTCCGCTATTACTTTGCAAAAACAAAGAATCCGGTTACCTATGAGTACATTGTTTTTAATGATTTTAATGACGAGCTGAACGATGCTGCAGAGCTGGCCGCCTTCTGCAAACACGTACCCTGCAAGGTGAATATCATTGAGTATAATCCGATCGCTTTTGCCGATTTTAAGAATGCAGACGGGGATAAGATCGACCGGTTTGCCGCTTTTCTGCGCAGCCGTGGTATCATCACCAACGTGCGCCGCAGCCGCGGAAAAGATATTGACGCAGCCTGCGGCCAGCTGGCTGTCAAAAACCAGCCTGCTTAACAGCTCGCCGCCGATGAGAACCATCAGCCGATACCTGACTGACTTTGCTGCTTTACTGTTCCCCAGGGTATGCGCCTGCTGCTCACGGCCTCTGGTACAGCAGGAATCACAGATCTGTACCGACTGTCTGTATCATTTGCCGTATACGGATTTCCATCTGGATCCGGATAACCGGGCAGCGCGGGAGCTGTGGGGCCGGCTGCCGGCTGAAGGCGTTACGTCACTGCTGCATTTCAGTAAAAGTACGCGCGTGCAGCAGCTTATGCACCAACTGAAGTACCGGAACAATCCCGGTGTCGGCCGAATCCTCGGTGCCCAATATGGCCGGATACTGAAACAGGTGTCCCCGTTTTCAGCAGGCGAGCTGATCATACCTGTGCCGCTACATCGCCGGAAGCAGCGCAAGCGGGGCTATAACCAAAGTGAATACATCGCGTCCGGCCTGGCAACAGAATTGGAGATCCCGGTGTGTTCCGGTAATCTCGTCAGGCTTTCACATAACGAAAGCCAGACCGGTAAAAACCGGTTTACTCGGGCCGAAAATATGGAGGGTCGCTTCGCGGTACGGCGGCCGGAAGAGCTGGAGAACAAACACGTGCTCCTGGTGGACGATGTGCTGACAACCGGTGCGACACTTGAAGCGTGCGGAACGGAATTACGGAAGGTACCGGGAGTAACGATCAGTATCGTCACACTGGCATATGCCCGATGACCTGTTCAAAACAGAAACACGAAGAAAACAACGACAACCCAATTGCTGTATAATTGGGGGTACTGACTACACGATGAAAATAAAAACAAAGAAAATACTGAAAAAAATGATTGTTGGAATAATTGGTCTCGCATTGCTGCTGGTTCTGGCGGTTGTCATTTTTATGCAGCAGCCGATATTTGGCAAATTACCCGAAGGCGAACGACTGGAAAGAATCCGGAAATCACCCAATTATAAAGACGGTGAATTTAAAAACCAATCACCCACACAGATGTTGTTGAGTGACAAGTCGAAGGTCCGGATATTATGGGAATTTCTTTTTGTAAACGTCAAAGACCTGACACCCGGCAAAGACCTGCCAACCATAAAGACAGATCTGAAAAAATTTGACCGCAATGAAGAGGTCCTGGTCTGGATGGGACATTCTTCGCTGTACCTGCAGGTCAACGGGAAACGGATCCTGATAGACCCTGTACTGGTTTCTGCCTCACCCGTTCCGTTCGTGAACAAGGCTTTTGCCGGAACGGCGATCTATCGTCCGGAGGACATGCCGGATGTTGATTATCTCATCATTACCCACGACCATTGGGATCACCTGGATTATAAAACCATGCTCAATCTGAAATCCCGGACAGGAAAAGTTATTTGTCCGTTGGGCGTGGGGGCACATCTGGAATATTGGGGATTTGACCCGGCTATCATTACTGAGCTGGATTGGAACGATCATATCCAATTAAACGGAGGTATAAAACTCACGGCATTGCCTGCCCGTCATTTTTCAGGCAGAGGGTTAACATCCAACCGTACGCTTTGGGCCGGATACATGCTGCAATGTGACCGGGGGAATATCTATTTGTCGGGGGACACTGGCTACGATACACACTTTCGCAAAATCAAGGAAGCATTCGGCACCATTGATTTGGCGATCCTGGAAAATGGTCAGTATAATGAAGACTGGAGATATATCCATATTGTCCCCGAGGATCTGTCAAAAGCGATTGAAGAATTAGCGCCCGCAAAGGTCATGACTATCCACCATTCAAAATACGCATTGGGAAGGCACGCCTGGTATGAGCCGATCCGGAAGGTGGCCGCCGCATCCAAAGAACATTCCTTTAACCTCATTACACCTATGATCGGGGAACCTGTTCTGCTGAAAGACAGTACACAGACATTCAAAGAGTGGTGGTAAGCTACGAAACGCAGAGACAACCATCCATAGCTGTTCCCGGTATCTTATCCAAGTTTGCTTTCCGCAAAATACTTCATTGCTTTTTTGCAGAAACCGGGCAAAATCAGGTTGTAAATTCCCGCTTGTAGCACGTGAAAGATAATGTATTATTCCTACCCGCCAGTGAATTGCCTATCTTTGTAAAAAATAATCATATGAAGGATTTCAAAGCGTACTTTCTCATTCCCGCAGAACCGGAAATGGTATACCGTGCGCTCACAACAGAAACAACGATCCGTTTATGGACCGGCGAAGAGGCGGTCATGATACCTGAGCCAGGCACCGAGTTTTCCCTGTGGTCCGGTTCCATCGCCGGCAAAAACCTGGCATTTGAAGAGAACAGCACGATCGAACAGGAGTGGTATTTCGGCGACACCGACCAGCCATCCATCGTCACCATCAGGCTGCACCCGCATAAAAGAGGCACCTCCATGGAGGTAAAGCAGACACATATACCGGATGTAGCATACGATGAAATCGCAGACGGCTGGAAAAACCTGTACGCCGCGTCGCTGATTGAGTTTTACGACTGACCGCCTCTCCTAATCCTAAAAGGAATAGGTAACGCCCAGGGAAATAATTGTGGGCCTGTTCCCATACCATATATACCCGTCAGGATTACGTTTTCCAAACGTATGTGCATAACGTACCTGTATACCAAACTGCTCGGTAATCAGATATTCCGCTCCGACCGTGCCCGAAAAGTTAGCCTTTCCCTTGCCGGCAAACACATCCCAATCCACTTTTTCAATATTGGCTGATACCAGAAAATCAACCTGCGGACCAATCTCTGCGAAGAACTTCTCCGTGATCCCATAACGAAGCAGGATGGGAACCTTCAGAAAATTCGCTTTGTAAGCAAACTCCAGGTCTTCATCCATATTTTCCGGACTCGTGACTTCTTTGAAACTCTGCGCAGAAAACAGCAGTTCAGGCTGCACAGAAAGTCTGTCTGCAAGACCGAACGCTACAAAAGCCCCCACCTGAAATCCGATACCCGGTTTCATAACCAAATTCCACTGCTCGGCTTCAGGAGGGTTGACCGGTATGGCCGTTCGCTGCACGCCGGCTTTCAGGCCATAACGCTGAACTGATACCCCTTGTGCCTGCACGCCCATAGCAGCTACGATAATAATAACCAGGGCCGATAGCCGTTTTGTCATGTTGTGTCTTTTCATACTATGAATAACAATAGATAATTTTACTTATATCAGTTCAGATGCCAAAAGGTGAACAAAAAAGAAAATCATTTTGCTGCATGCTATTTTGCCACCTTAAAAACATTACTCCGCGTCGTCTCTGTCCAGCTGTCGGTACGGAACGGTTCTGCCGGGAACCCTTCCTGATTGAACAGGTTGCTTTGCCCGGCATCGTCAGCCCAGCTGTAACGTACGGCCGCCGGTTTATCCACCCCATTGGCCGAAACGATAACCGTATGACCCTCGATCCTTGCGGTGGCGGGTTTAAACTGCTGGTCAGCACCCGCTATTTCAAACCCTTTCAGGTCACCCGTTCCAGGCTTTGTCTGCAATCCACCGTAAACATGATTGAACGAAACAACGGCCTCACTACCTTTTACTTTCAGCTTTTTGAATACCGGGCCACTGGAAATCACTTTTTTACGATACGTATCAGCCAATGCGATAGCCGCCAGCCGCTTCCCGACATCCTGCTTATTTTTGGGGTGTATATCATTGGTTTCACCGATATCCGTTGTAATCGCCTGTCCGGTACGCGGCAGGGACAATGTCCGTGTCTGTGCTTCCCGTAGTTCTGCCCACGTACTACCATTCGCACTGGTCCCTCCCTGTGCCTTGAAGCTGGCAAGCTGCACAAAATAAAACGGGAAGCTCCCCTGCGCCCAGCGTGTGCGCCAGTCTTTGATCAGCAGCGGGAACGCCGTCCGGTACTGGTAAGCGCGGCTGGCATTACTTTCTCCCTGGTACCAGATGGCACCCGCAATCGTATAGGGTATCAGGGGCTGGACCATGGCGTTGAACAGCAACGACGGATAACGATTCGGGCCTGCCTTATGGAGGGAGTCGACCGGCACGGCCGCTGTCACGGCCAATGCCTCCTGGAAAGCCGGTTCTGTGGCCATTGCTTCCCGGCTGATCCAGGTTTCCACTATCGTCCCTCCGTACGAAGTATTGATCAGGCCGATCGGCACACCGAGCTCGCGATGCAGTTCCCGTGCGTAAAAATAGCCAACTGCCGTGAAGCCGCCCACCGTTTGCGGAGAAGCAGCTTCCCAGGTCGCATCCCCTGCAATATCATCCAATGGCGTTCCGGAGACCTTACGCGACAGCTTGATATGCCGGATCTGCGGATAGTTGGCTGCTGCGATTTCCTGATCCGCATGGTCCGACCGCTGAACGGGCCATTCCATATTCGACTGCCCGGAGCAGATCCATACCTCTCCGATCAGGACATCATTTACCTGCAGCCTGTTTTTCCCTTCAACCACCAGCTGGAAAGGGCCACCGGCCTTCTCCGCACCCAGCTTCAGGTGCCAGGTGCCATCGTTTCCGGCCGTCACACGTTTCGACTGATGGTTCAGCTTAACCGTTACCGCTTCACCGGGATCCGCCCAACCCCACACCGATATCGGCTTATTCCGCTGTAACACCATTCCATCACCAAAAACCTTCGGTAAGCGTACATCCGCGTACACCGCCTGCAAACCCACCCATACCAGCAGGAACGAACTGATAATAAACTTCATATCCATATACTTTTTTGTAATCAAACCATCCGGGCGTACCCTATCAACGGGACGCATCCAGCACTCCCCGGAAATATCCTACCGATTCGGCTATACCAGCCAGCGGATCTTTCATATCTTTCTCGAACTCCAGGCTGCAGCAACCATTGTATTTCACCTGCCGGAGCATCTTTACAAAGGCCGGGATGTTGATCACGCCCCTGCCCAGCTCACAGGTCGTACCGGACGCTTCGGCTGCTGTCACGTTCTTCAGGTGCAGGTCAAAGATCCGGCTGCTGTAACGTTTCAGGTCCGCAATGGGGTCATGTCCGTCCCGCATGTTATGCCCCATGTCAAAGCACATTCCCAGACGTGGATCCAGCTCCCTGACCAGGCCGTTGATAACGGTTGCATTGGGATACAGCTTATCCTCCGGTCCATGGTTGTGTATCGCATACCGGATATCATGCCGCTTCACCTGTTCTGACAAATAAGCCAGGTCCTCATGCTGTGGTATGCCTACAACAAGTTTTACACCCACCCGTTTTGCGTAATCAAACGCCTTATCAATATCTTCTCTCGTCTTGGTATATATGGGGCCTACTGCATAACCTGTAACGCCGGCATCCGACAGCTTTTTATGGAAGGCTGCGATCTGTTCGGCGGTACTGTCAAACGGCAGGTGAAAATCCTTTATACAAAGGTATTTCACATCCATCCGCCGCATCATAGCCAGGGATTCGTCCAGATTAAAATACCGGAAGCTGTATCCGGCAATACCCAGCTTAAATGTTTCGCTATCCCCATCCGGATGGGTAACCGGCGTCACAGCACCGGAAAGGCCCGGGGGCAAAAAAGAGGCTGCCAATAGGCCCGCACACCCTTTTTGTATGAAATTTCTTCTTGTTGTCACTTATAATGAATTATATACCGGCTAAAGTAAGGGTTTTTTCCTGCTAAAACACAACGTTTTCAAACGTAAACTGGTGATCAGGATCCGTTTTATACTGATTGAGATGCGGGGAATACGTTTTCACCTCGACCGTTCTTTTCTTCGGATAGATCGTAATCAGTCTCAAAAAACCATTTCCGCCATTCGCAGAACCCTGCACCCCGCTCTGGTAGTTGGCCAGCATCTGATACACTTTGTTCCCGTGCTTTCCCTCGCTGACCAGCTTGCCGGCACCCTTGTTCAGCACGTGGCCGCTAAATACAAATACCACATTCGGATACTGGCTGACCAGCTTTTCCCACATTTCTTCCCCATTATTGACCTGATCTTCTTCCGGAACATTTTTGGCCAGACCGTAATCCCCCGGCAACCATTTGTCACCAGGTCCCATCCGGGTATCATCCGCGTACATATAAGCGTGCGTATTAATAATTACTTTATGCCGGGGGTGCTCACGGATAATCCTGGCGGCCCAGTCGAGCACCTTGTTACGCGGGCCGAACTCCAATGACAGGATCAGCCAGTTCAGCCCGCCTGCCCGGAAAACATGCCAGGAGTTTTCCATTCTTCCGGATTCAAATGTCCCGCCAAAACCGGCCTGCCTGCTGCGTTTAGCATAGGGGAAATACTCATTAAAATAGTCGGCATTGCGGACGTCCGCCCGGCCATTGGTGCCATAGTCGTGATTGCCCATAGCCATTATATAAGGCACTTTGCCATCAAGGAGGTTCATAGCACTTTGGGCAACATGCCACTGTTCCGTGCTGTTATGGTCGGTTATATCCCCCTGGTGCAGCACCAGGCTGATACTATCCGCGTGATCGGCAATCCACCGGGTTTGGGAATGGAATATCTCCGGATAAGCACGCGAATAACTCTGGGTGTCGGGCAACAGGGCCATCCTGAATTGTTTTGATGCACAGGAGCTGATGAAGATCAGGACCAGCATAGCTGCTGTGATCCGGGTCATTTTTGTTGATCGCATTTGTCTGAAATAAGTGATAAGAAAAATCGGTTTTTTCACCGCGCAAATTACAAATAAATAGCTTTTTATTCATATACTTTTCCGGCTTATAATTCTTCAGGCAAGGGAGATGTATTGTCTTCCATCAAAATAACACCAATGCTTTTTCGATAGATGATATAACCTTTGGTGGTAACAAGTTGAAAGCAATATAGCAGCAGGAACTAAAGGTACTGCTCACAGAGCAAAAGCATTGAAAAACTTCCCAGGAGCATTTTTTTTGTATCTTGGCGGTTGTCGAAAAAAAGCTGTCTTCCATGGATACCTCTTTTGCTGAAAAAGTTATTGCATTTAACCGCCATCTGCAGTATCAGGGAAAACTGCCCGAAGGATTCCGGGTGATGAACCCCTACCTGGATAACCCGGAGACGATGGAGGTGATGCAGCGATTTTACCATACCTACTATAACGACACGGCACCACGCAGGTTTATGATCGGCATTAACCCCAGCAGGCACGGTGCAGGCATCACCGGTGTACCGTTTACGGATACCAAACGGCTGGAAAGCGTTTGCGGTATCCGCATGCGGTCGGCATATACACACGAGGTCTCTTCGGTCTTTATGTACGACATGATCTCCGCATACGGAGGAGCTGACGCTTTTTACCGGCAGTTTTATATTAACTCACCATTTCCGCTGGCCATCATCCGGCAAACCAAAGACGGCAAATGGCTCAATGCCAATTACTATGACGACCCGGGCCTTTTTGAAATGGTAAAGGAGTTTATGATCGCTTCGTTGAAAAATCATATCAGCCTGGGATTAGACACGTCGAATGTTTTTGTACTGGGGAAGAAGAATGCGGATTTCATCCAAAAGCTCAACAAGGAGGCCGCATTGTTTGGGCATTTAACCGTGCTGGAGCATCCGCGTTATATCCAGCAATATAAATCCAGGGAGAAGCAACAGTATATTGACAAGTACCTGCTGGCTTTAACAACAGGATAGACCACCTGGGTTTAAACAAACACATCCAGTAACAACACCCCTGCCAGCCCGGCTATGGAGATAATCGTTTCCATCAGCGACCACGACCGTATCGTATCCCGGATACTCAGTCCGAAATACTCTTTAAACAGCCAGAACCCTGGATCATTGACGTGCGAGAACATCAGACTGCCCGCGCCGGTAGCCAGGGTCATCAGCTCCGGACTGGCTTGCGTGGAGGCCAGGACCGGCAGGACGATGCCGGCAGCCGTCAGCGCAGCCACCGTTGCCGAACCCAGCGACACCCGGATCAGCGCGGCAATGGCCCACGCCAATAGCAGCGGCGAGAATGATAACTCTTTTGCCCATTCCGCGATATAGTCGCCGATCCCGCTGTCCACCAGCACCTGTTTAAAAGCCCCCGCCGCACCGATGATAAACAGGATCATGGTGATACCGCGTGCAGCCTCTTCTGTTTGTGCCATGACCTCCTTTATGGACTTACCCCGCCGGATGCCCATGGTATAAGCAGCTGTCAGAACAGCAATCATCAGGGCAACCACCGGGTCACCGAGAAACCGTACTGCCCGCAGCCAGAACGATCCGGCCGGCAGGAACAGGTCCGACACCGGTGCGAAAGCGATCAGGAATACGGGGAAAAGCGCGGTAAAAATACTCACTGCAAAACCCGGCAGCTCCTTATCCGGACGCACGGGAACACGAAAAAGACTTTCCGGAGGGTTTGGCTTGAGGTGCAGCAGTGTCCGGGCAAACAGCGGGCCACTGATGAGGATCGCCGGAACTGCGACGATACAGCCATAAACCATGGTTAAACCAATATCTGCCTGGTAGATGACCGCCACCGCCGTTGCACCGGGATGCGGTGGCAGGTAACCATGTGTGACCGACAAAGCAGCCAGCAGGGGAACAGCCACATAGAGCAGATGCACGCCGGTGCCGGCACAGATCATAAACGCAAACGGGACGAGCACGACAAAGCCTACGTTATAAAACAAGGGAATACCCACTACAAAACCGGTCAGCATCATTGCCCAGGGCAGGTTTTTCCTACCAAATAACTGCACCAGTGCGTTCGTGATACGCTGGGCGCCTCCCCCATCGGCAATCAGCTTTCCCAGCATGACCCCGAATGCCAGTATCAGTGCGATCTGCCCGAGGGTGCTGCCGATACCCTCCTGCATAGCGGAAAGAATAGCCGCAGGATCCATCCCCTGGGCCGCTCCCACTGCCATAGATGCCATCAGCAACGCAAATAATGCGTTCAGCTTAAAAACCATTACCAGCAACAACAGTAACAGTACCCCTCCCAAAACAATAATGACCGGCATCCTTTTTCAGCTATTAAAATTCATCTTTCAGTTTATCGTATAAGCGCGTGAACTTCGCATACGTATCCATATAAATCCGGTGCTTTTCCCCATCCGGCAGATAAGCATCACCCGTAACAGCCTCTTCCGCAACAGACTGGTATTCTGCGGTGTATCCGAGCGCCTGCATGGCCAGCAACATAGCACCCCGGGCTGCACTTTCCACACTGTCATGCAGCCGCACCTCCATGTTAAACACGTCGGCCAGCATTTGCACCCACGCTGTTGAACGGGCGAAACCTCCGTTAGCAATCAGCAGCTCCGGCCGCCGGCACGTTGTCTCTTCCAAGGCTTTCCCCACACTGTACAAGCTATACATCACTCCTTCCATGATTGCCCTGACAAAATGGGCTTTCCCATGATGAAGCCGGATACCAAAATACACTCCCTTGGCATGGGCATCCCAGTAGGGGGCACGTTCGCCCGTCAGATAAGGCAGGAAGATCAATCCATCCGCACCCGGCTCCACCGTAGCAGCCAGTTGTATGGAAGAAGCAATCTCTTCCGAAAGCTCCTGCGGCGTCGTGCTATTCCCGAAGTGGTCGTTAAACCAGTTCAGCAGCAATCCTCCATTATTGATGGCACCGCCTGTTACATACCAGTCGGGCGTTACCATATAGCTGAACAGACGTTCCTGCGGATCGGTTACCATTACGGGGGAGGACACGCGTATGGCACCGCTGGTTCCGATGGTCACAGAGGCGATCCCGGGTTTTACAGCCTGCACACCCACATTGGAGAGGCATCCGTCACTGCCGCCGATCACAACGGGCGTATCAGGAGCAAGGTGCATGCGTCCGGCGAGGCGGGTGTCCATACCCCGCAGCGTGTAGGTAACGGAAACCGGCTCAGAAAGCTGCGCCGCCGTAATCCCTGCTGCGGAAAGCGCGGGCCCGTACCAGGTTTGGCGCCGGGTGTCAAAAAGTCCCGTAGCTGATGCAATGGAATAGTCCACCACATACACACCGAATAACCTGAAAAATACATACTCCTTCACCGAAATAAAGCGTGCAGACGCATTAAACGTATCCCGCCTATGTATTTTCATCCACCCCAGCTTGCAGAGTGGCGACATCGGATGCAGGGGTGTACCGGTATGGTGGTAAATGTCATGTCCTTCAGGTGTCCCTTTCAGGTCATTGGCAAAAGATTCACTCCTGATATCTGCCCAGATCATACAGTTCGTCAGCGGCTTCCCGTCCTGATCCACCGCGATCAGCCCATGCATGGCGCTGCTGAATCCCATACCGAGGGGTCGGGCGTTCGCCTGGTTCCTGGCCATGGCATCAACCGTCCGCGCCACAGCGGCACAAACGGCTTCCAGCAACTGGTGCGGATCCTGTTCACAGTGCCCCGGTTCGGGCTGTATCAGCCCATAGCTTTCCGCAGAAACCGCCAGAATCTGCCCCTTCAGGTCATATGCGATCGCCTTGGTATACGATGTTCCTATGTCAACGCCGATCAGATAATCCATACTTTGCCTATAATCAGCCGCCTCCCATGCGGAAAGCCGATCCGCCAAGATAATCATATAAACGTTCCCTGAAAAGGAATTTGTTGTGAATGTGTGGTAAGGAATACGGACGGGCCTTCATCGGATTGATCTTTCCAGGTGGGCCCTTAAGTTAATCGACTGAAATGTTGTATTGCTCTATAATCTTATAATCTCTATCCTTAATCACTATTTCGTAGTTCCCCCTTTTTAAAAAAAGCGTATCAGGGTTAGCTTCATCCGAAGTAATCTCTATTATATCCGCCGGGATACCCCCCTGTAGAAACTCATTTTCCCTATATGCCAAGGCCAGAATGGGTAATTGGCCTGCTTTTGACGGGGGAAGCCTGTAAGGGATTCTGTCTTTTGTCAACCATACAGGCCTGCCTTGCACCAGCCTTGTTTTAGGATAAATAATTACCAGATCCGTATTATTTGCAATATTCAGCCCTGCAAAGGGCTTCCCATCTTTATCTATCAAAACAACAGGACAATCGTGATCGATTCTTTTTATAAGATAGTGGTTAAACGGATCACTGCCTTTTTCGCTAAATGGTACCTGATCGATAGTAAACGGATCCATTGCCAGATATTCCTTTAGTCGTCCAGCCATAGCTTTCTCCCACACTTTATGCTCATTTTCATATACATGCGCATATCCGCAGTGGATCAGCACCTTACCGGGAGGGTGATTTTCAATAAAGTTCTGTATATTTTTTGCCTGGGCGATCTCGCGTTCTTTACCACTTTCGCCATTGGACGCTTCATAACCAAATAGTATAAAACCGATTTTCAGCGCTTCCGATATTAAATTGCCAAACTCGGGTTCCTTCGTATAAAATCCACTCTCCACAACCGGAAATCCACGGTCATTTATGGCTGTATCGAAGAGTCCTTCTAACCCCAGGTAGCGATAGCCATTGTTATACAGGCCCTGTAGGAGCGACCTTGTGAAGGTACGATGTGCCGCGTTATGATGC
>CAZJKM010000070.1:0-13727 GCA_964546645.1 uncultured Sphingobacteriaceae bacterium | reverse complement strand
AATTCAAGGACCCGACCACCAGCCTGATTGTATCCCTGTTGGGTGGCAGCCTCGGTATAGACCGTTTTCTGATCGGCGATACAGGACTCGGCATCGGTAAGTTGTTAACCTGTGGCGGTCTGGGTATATGGGCTATCATTGATTGGTTCATGATCATGGGTGCAACACGTGAGAAGAATCTCGCTAAGTTGCAACAGGTGCTGTACTAAGCTGAACAACATGCGACGCCGCCGCAACAGACTATATGTGTTGGTTCTGTCGGCCTGTGCCATTGGGTATGTCTGGCTCTATGCAGGCATGACCGGAAAAAAAACCGGTTTTGCTCCGGAAGAAGTTTGCCTGATCAAACATGCCACGGGTGTTCCCTGTCCTTCATGCGGTACAACGCGGTCTGCGGTTGATCTCCTGAACGGCGATTTCCTCCAATCACTATATACCAATCCATTCGGCATACTCGTGATAGGTATCATGTTCCTTGCTCCATTATGGGTTTTATGGGATACAGCCACGGGCAAAAGCACGTTCCTGCTCAGGTATGCGCGTGCTGAACGGTGGATCAGGAAGCCACGGGTGGCTGTACCCCTTCTTGTACTTGTTCTGGCAAACTGGATCTGGAATATCACAAAAGGACTATGATACAGCTATTGCCTTTCAGTTATCTCCCCGGAGAACACGAGACAGAAAAAGCATCCAACAGTTACCTGATGTCGCTGGTAGCAAGCATTGCCGGCCTGCCGCTGCCAATTGTTAACCTGATAGCCACCCTTATTTTTTTCCTCGGGAACAGGAGCGGCACCTACTTTGTGCGCTGGCATTGCACACAGGCCCTGCTATCACAGGCCTCTTTGTTTGTGGTGAATACGATTGGCTTCTGGTGGACAATGAGCATCGTCTTTGGTTCCGGAACAGTGACAAATCAGTATATTGCCTACCTCTTTACCATCATCCTGTTTAATCTCACAGAAGTGATCGCCACTATTTACACCGCTGTCCATACCCGGAAGGGTGTCCATGTCTCCTGGTGGTTTTATGGCCCTTTGACCGATGTGATCGTAAAACCTGAAAAGACACAATGGGCCGGATTGTAAATCAGGGATTGATTATTGTAGCGCTGTTCATCGGCCTGTGGCTCAGCCTGAGTGAGGTTAATTGGATGCAAATGTTACGTCTGCCCCAGGCGACACAGCATCTCGAAAAGGAACTGGGCAAACTCTTCTGGAATATCTTTAAGCGGGAGCATGCGGAGATCAAAGACAGGTCGGTGACGGAAGCGGTGGACAGTCTGTTGATAAGGCTTTGTGATGCAAACGGGATTGAGCGTGACCGGGTAAAGCTGCATATCCTGAAAGCAGATGACGTAAATGCTTTTGCGCTTCCTGACGGCCACCTGGTTTTATACACAGCACTGATCCGCGAAGCAAGAAACGAAGCAGAGCTCATGGGTGTTATAGCACATGAAATAGCCCATATGGAGCTGGACCATGTGATGAAGAAGCTGGCGAAGGAAACCGGCCTGTCCATGCTTGCGGCCATGGTAACAGGAGGTGGCGGATCCGAAACGGTGGCCAAAACGGCGAAAATACTTTCTTCTACCGCGTTTGACCGTGGCCAGGAGCGGGAAGCCGACCTGACGGCTGCTGACTATCTGATCCATGCAGATATAGACCCCGCACCTTTTGCCGATTTCCTGCGACGGCTGTCAAAAGGAAAAAATAAACAGATAGAGCAGTATTTCTCCTGGGTCAGCACACATCCGGATTCAGAAGAACGGGCTGACGATATCCTGAAGTATATGGAAGGCAAGGTGCCTGTAAAAGGAGAAGTGCTTTCGCCCGTTACCTGGAAGGAATTGCAGGAGACGCTGCGCGATGCGGGTGGCACGAAGCAGTGAACAAGCGGCCGCTTACAACCCGGTATTGCTTCTGAACAGTTTGATGGCTATAGCCAGCAGAATAACTCCAAATGCCTTCCGAAGAATACTGAGCCCCGTTTTTCCAATTACTTTCTCGAGCCGGTAGGTATTTTTAAGCACCAGGTAAATAATCAGGATATTGACCAGTATGCCAACGATAATATTTTGAGTGGCATATTCAGCCTTCAGTGAGAGGAGCGTGGTCATTGTTCCCGCACCAGCGATGAGCGGAAAAGCAAGCGGAATAATGGAAGCCGTTTCAAAAGTATCCTCTTTAAAAAAGGTGATGCCCAGTATCATTTCCATCGCAATAAAAAAGATAACAAATGAACCGGCGATCGCAAACGACGCTACGTCAATACCGATGAGTTTCAGCATCTCCTCCCCGATGAACAGAAAGGAGATCATCAGTACCATAGATACGATACTGGCTTTTCCGGACTCTATCTTTCCCGCCTTCTGCCGCAGGTCAATGATAATAGGTATGGAGCCAAGCACATCAATGATCGCAAACAGGATCATCGTAACGGATGCTATTTCCTTAAAACTGAAAAACATGGTATCAATCAAACAAGCCGGCGTCAAGCCGGCCTGTACTTAATCTTTTTTCAAAGCTGCTCTTATTTTACTGTGCTTCTTGCTGTATACAAAGTAAATCACAATGCCCAGTATCATCCAGATAGCAAGGCGCTCCCAGCTTTCGATGGGCAGCGATGCCATCATAGCCACACATACCACAATACCTAGTATAGGTACCAGCGGCACCAGCGGCACGCGGAACGGGCGGGGCGTATCCGGATTGGATTTACGAAGCACGATGATACCGATACAGACCAGCGTGAATGCGAACAGGGTTCCGATACTCACCATATGCCCCAGATCCGATACAGGCACAAATCCGGTGAAAATGCTGACAAACACCATGAATGTCACATTGGTTTTCCAGGGAGTACGACGGGACGAAAGATCAGAAAAGAATTTTGGCAACAAACCATCCTTGCTCATGGAGTAAAATACGCGGCTTTGCCCCAACAGCATCACCAGCATCACGGAGGTATAGCCTGTTAAAATAGCGATGATCAGGAATATATTCAGAAAGCCGTACCCTGTCCTGGCAAAAGCGGTCGCCACCGGTTTGGCGTCTCCTTCAAAAGCAGAATAATGCTCAAGGCCGGTCATTACATAGGAAAACAGGACATACAATAACGTACATACCAGGAGCGAGCCGATGATGCCTATCGGCATCCCTTTCTGCGGGTTCTTCGCCTCCTGAGCGGCGGTACTTACGGCATCAAAACCAATGAATGCAAAAAACACCACAGCGGCCCCGCGCATGATGCCGCTGATACCGAAATGACCAAAATAATCACTCTTGAAAAATTCGAAAAAACCCATAGAGCCGGATTTCATCAACTCTTCCCCTTCATTTGACGGAATGAACGGTGTGTGGTTGGCCGGATTGATGAAGCTCCATCCCAAGGCAATGAAAATCAATACCACGGCAACTTTAACCACCACCAGTACATTATTTACGAACGATGATTCCTGCGTACCCCGCATCAGCAACAACGACAGCAAACACACAATAATAATGGCAGGAAGATTTATTACACCACCCTCCCAAGGGCCGTGTAATAAGCTGTGTGGTACATGTATGCCGAATTCAAGCAGGAACTGGGAAAAATACTGCGACCAGCTGGATGCGACTGTCGCCGCTCCCAGTGCATATTCAAGCACCAGGTCCCAGCCAATGACCCAGGCCACAAACTCGCCCATCGTCGCATATGAATAGGTATAGGCACTGCCCGCCACAGGGATCATGGAGGCGAACTCCGCGTAACATAGACCGGCAAAGCCGCAACCAACTGCCGCGACTATAAACGATAAGGTAACGGCCGGACCGGCGTTGTCCGCTGCTGCGATACCGGTTAATGAAAACAAACCGGCGCCAATGATGGCGCCGATGCCGAGTGCTACCAGCCCTCCGCTGGTGAGCGTACGTTTCAGTGTGCCTTCACCGCTTTCACGGGCTTCAGCCACTAACTGCGGAATTGATTTTTTAAAAAGCATAGACGGGTTGCCTGACGGTTCGCAATTTTATTTTTTGTATTTAAGAGACTATCTAAGTTTATTGTTTCGGTCAAACCTACAAAATTTTATCAAAAAATAAAGCGCGGGCCGCAATATAATTGCGATCCGCGCTTTACTGACCAGGACAACATGGTCCGGATTAAATTTTCTCCGCTTTTGTCGGCTCCTCCAGCCTGATTTCTTTCTTAATTTCTTCTTTTTTGATCTGTACGTGCGCGTCACCGCCCACATTAATATGCGGAGCGATGATCAATGACACGATAGACATGAGCTTGATCAGGATGTTCATAGAGGGTCCTGATGTATCCTTGAATGGGTCACCCACTGTATCACCGGTAACAGATGCCTTGTGTGGTTCTGATCCCTTATAAAAGGTTTCACCATTGATCTCAACCCCTTTTTCGAATGATTTTTTGGCATTGTCCCAGGCGCCTCCGGCATTTGACTGGAACATGCCCATCAGTACGCCTGAAACCGTAACGCCCGCCAACAAACCACCCAGCACTTCCGGTCCGAACGAAAAACCAACAATCAGCGGAACAACGAGGGCAATGGCTCCCGGCAGCATCATCTCGCGAATAGAGGCTTTGGTAGATATTTCAACACAGCGCCTGTATTCCGGTTTCGCTTTGTATTCCATGATGCCCGGTATCTCCCGGAATTGCCGCCGTACTTCCTGCACCATATCCATGGCGGCACGGCCAACGGCCGAGATACACAGCGATGAGAAAATGAACGGAATCATACCGCCTACAAATAAACCGGCCAGCACGTTGGCTTTATAAATATCAATACTGTCAATACCGGCTACACCCACAAACGCCGCGAACAGGGCCAGAGAAGTGAGCGCTGCCGACGCGATGGCAAATCCTTTCCCGGTAGCGGCTGTGGTATTCCCCACCGCATCCAGGTTATCCGTACGGCCACGTACCTCTTTCGGTAGCTGACTCATTTCCGCGATACCGCCGGCGTTATCCGCGATCGGGCCGAAAGCGTCAATAGCAAGCTGCATAGCCGTAGTGGCCATCATGCCGGATGCCGCGATAGCAACCCCATACAGACCGGCGAAAAAATAAGAACCATAAATACCCGCAGCCAGTACCAGAATAGGAAGCACTGTTGATTCCATGCCGACAGCCAGACCACCGATGATGTTAGTAGCGTGACCGGTGGATGACTGGTCAACTATGGACTTCACCGGACGTTTGCCCATCGCCGTATAATACTCCGTGATGATGCTCATCAATGCACCGACTACCAGTCCTACGATGATCGCCAAAAACGTATCGGTCTTGCTAAATTCAAATCCACGGATGGTCATGGTCTCCGGCAGCAACCAATTCACTGCAAAATAGGAAGCAACAGCGGTTAAGCCGATGGACGACCAGTTGCCCAGGTTCAGGGCGGCCTGTACGTTGTCTGTTTCTTTGGTAATTTTTACCAGCGATGCGCCCACGATGGAGAAGATAAGCCCCAGACCGGCAATCAGCATCGGCAGTAATATCGGCGCTATTCCCCCGAAGTTATCTGCTGAAATAATTTCACGGCCCAACACCATCGTAGCCAGGATAGTAGCCACGTACGAGCCGAACAGGTCGGCACCCATACCGGCTACATCACCTACGTTATCACCTACATTATCCGCTATCGTGGCAGGGTTACGCACATCATCCTCCGGGATACCGGCTTCTACCTTACCTACCAAGTCGGCACCGACATCGGCAGCTTTGGTATAAATCCCTCCGCCCACACGCGCAAACAGCGCAATCGACTCAGCTCCCAGTGAAAAACCAGCCAGTACTTCAAGCGCCTTCTCCATTTCAACACCGTTCACGCTGGCACCCGTGCTTATTACGTACATCTGATAGAATACGATAAACAACGACCCCATGCCCAATACTGCCAGTCCGGCAACGCCTAATCCCATTACCGTACCACCGGTGAAAGAAACTTTCAGTGCTTTAGCAAGGCTGGTGCGGGCGGCCTGTGTGGTGCGTACATTGGCTTTGGTTGCGATATTCATACCGATATAACCGGCGAAAGCAGACGTTACTGCACCAATCACGAAGGAAACGGCAATCACCCAGCTGGACGTAGCCACCATGGTACCCGACCAAGCCAGCAGGATAGATGCCAGGATCACAAAATAAGAAAGTATTTTCCATTCCGCTTTCAGAAATGCCATCGCCCCTTCGGCAATATAGCCGGCCAGTTCACGCATACCTTCGTCTCCGGCATCCTGCTTTGTCACCCAGGCCGACTTAACGATCATCACCAAAATGCCCACCAATCCGAAAACAGGGATCAGGTAAATAAGATTCTGTTGTAAAAAATCCATCTTTTATCTACTCAATTTTTAATAATACAAGTTTACTAGAGAAAAAAAGCAGGTCGCCACACGGCAACCTCCGGCTTTATTAACCCTTATGCTTTAACCGCTGGAAACCAGATGCTGATTTGAGCGATGCCAAAAATAAGCCGGATATTGTAATAATCAAATTTATTTGTCTTTTTTTTAAGATTGCAAACAAGTTTATCTAAGTTTGCCTCCAAAACACCCTGAATGCCCGCAGTTAGAGCAAAAAAGTACTTAGGACAGCACTTTCTGACAGACACCCGGATTGCCACGCGGATTGTGGATGCACTGCAGCCGGAACAAGGGTTCAAACTAATACTGGAAGTAGGCCCCGGCATGGGCATCCTGACAGATATATTGCTGCAGCGGGATGTATATACCACCTGGCTGGTAGATGTGGATAAAGAATCCGTAGACTACCTGGCCGTAAAATATCCGGATGTAACACACAGATTGCTGCATGCTGATTTTCTGCAGCTGGACTTCGCGGCACTTTTCAGACAACCGGTGGCTATAATCGGCAATTTCCCCTATAACATTTCGTCGCAGATCCTCTTTAAAATACTGGAAAACAGACAGCAGGTACCGCAAATGGTGGGCATGTTCCAGAAAGAGGTCGCCGAACGCTGTACCGCACACCCCGGTAGTAAAGTCTACGGGATACTCAGTGTACTGACACAGGCATTTTATAGCGTTGAATATTTGTTTACCGTTAAAGCAGGTGCCTTTAACCCTCCCCCGAAAGTATTGTCAGGAGTGATCCGTCTCACGCGGAATAAGGTCGCGGCACTCGACTGTGATGAAGCACTTTTTTTCAAAGTGGTGAAAGCCGCCTTTAACCAGCGCCGGAAAACACTACGGAATGCCTTATCGGGTATCGTGGCGAAAGATAAAATGGATGAGTACGCGATGCTGGACCTTCGGGCTGAGCAATTGGGAGTGGCTGATTTTGTGCTGCTGACCAAGTGGGTTCAGGAAAGGCTGGGCAAAGGGATGAATGATAAATGATGAATAAGCAGTAAGGACGAAGGGATAAAACGAGGTCGTAAACGATAACCACGACTATCGACTGATAATTATCGACTAAAAAAATGAAAATACTGATTGTAGATGATATACACACGGTTTTCCTGGAGAAACTTCAGGAGGCCGGTTATGTGTATGATTATTTTCCCGATATGGACCGGGCCGGCGCGCTTGGGGTCATATCCGGCTATTCCGGACTGGTGATCCGTTCCAAATTCAGGGTGGATGAAGAGGTCATGCAGGCCGCGCCGTACCTGCGCTTTATTGCCCGCGGAGGTGCGGGTATGGACAATATCGACGACGCGCTGGCGCTGCAGCGGGGCATCACGCTGCTGAATGCCCCGGAAGGCAACCGCGATGCCGTGGGTGAACATATGATTGGCATGCTGTTGTCACTGATGAACAACCTGCGCCGCGGGGACAGTGAGATCCGTACCGGTCACTGGCGGCGCGAAGAAAACCGGGGAGTGGAACTGGGGGGAAGGACCGTGGCACTCATCGGATACGGCAACAATGGACAGGCTATGGCCCGGAAGCTTTCCGGATTCGGGGTGCAGGTGATCGCATATGATAAATACAAAACCGGGTTTACGGATGAATATGCCAGTGAAGCCAGTATGGAGGAAGTGGTAAAACGGGCCGACGTGCTGAGCCTGCACATCCCCCTGACCCGTGAAACACGCAACCTGGTAGATGAAGAGTACCTGCGGCATTTCCGCAAACCGATTTTTTTGCTCAATGGCGCCAGAGGGGAAATCGTACAAATACCGGCCGTACTGAGCGCACTGGATGAAGGCAGAATCAGGGGTGCTGCGTTTGATGTACTGCCGGTAGAGAAATTTCCGGCGCTGCACCAGACCGACTGGTATGAGCGTCTGATCAACGATGAGCGGATACTGCTCAGCCCGCACGTGGCGGGCTGGACAGTTGAATCATACGTGAAGATTGCCGATACGCTGGCTGATAAAGTGATCGCCTTTCTGAACCAGCAGGGCGCCTGATAAAAACTATTCGATACCGGCGATGAAAGCGTCTACCTGAGCCTGTGTAACTTCCACAGGCAGTAGGATGTACTCGGCATTCGCCGAAATTGTAATTGTCTGATAACCCAGCATAAAGTTACCTTCGGCATTTTTGCCCAGCAGTACGGCGGTTGCCACTGCTCCCTCAGGCAATGAGTTTATATAGGAGTCAAACCTGCCTGGTGCAGGAACGAGGGTAATCACCGATTCAATGTCCCTAAATACCAGCAGAGCCTGTACATCCGTCATCCCCGCCGGGACCGCATCATCCGGCTTAACCGATGCACTGACGCGGGTTCCCGGGTAGTTGTAGAGGCGGTCACAGTTTGACCAGCCGAAACCCGGCAGGTTAAACCAATAGGTGTTCGGACTGTTACCAAACGGGTAGTAGGCAGCAGCCTGCCAGGTGACATTCGGGTCAGGCTCAGGAGCCGGAGGAGTCCATCCTCCGCCATTGGCCGCCGTATCCGGCCGGCCTTCACGGTTTCCTTCCACAAACAGGATCATTTTATCCGGGTCCTGATCGGGGTCTCTCGGCACGATTACTTCTACAGGGTCTGCCGACAGTGGTCCGTTTGCCGGGTTGAGCCGTAACGGGGATGAGCCGGCAAATGCATCCACGTAAATCTCCCCTCCTGTTTCAAGCAGCCATCCATGGCTCTCGGTGGGCATCCCTCCGAATACGATATCGGCTTTGGTAAGGTATTCCTTCAGCCGAACGGTGACCTGTCCGGTAACAGGTTGTCCGTCCGGATACACAAAAGCATTGGCGGGAAACGTGATTTCTACCCCCTTTTCGCCGCGTATGGAGAAACCGCCAGCTGCGTCACCGTGGAAGGTTTGCAATCCGGGAGCATATTGTGCATGGATATCAGCTGCGCTGACCGGTTTATCGGATTCATCGGGAAAAAGATTATCCCCTTTCTGACAAGCCACCAGGGAGCTGAATATACCTGCGGCCACTACGAAAAATAAATGTGTTGTTTTCATGACTTCTGATAATTAATGAACAATTTTCAGAAGTATATCAGCACAATGGTTAAGTTGTTACCCCCCCGCCGGAAAAAAAATCAAAACCCTCCTTTTACTATAGAATGACGACGTCTTCTATGACCACTTTCCCCACCCGCTCATTCATGTTTTTGATAATCTGCGAGCGGATCAGCAGCAGCTCATTTTTGATAACGGCTGATTCCACACGGACGTACAGTTTTTTGTCACGTATGAACAGTTGCCTGGTACGGTTGGCAATAGCGGGCCCCATCATCTCCGGCCATGCAGACAGCAAAGCGGTTTCATCAAACTTGCGCCTGAGTTTATACACGTCAAGGAGCTGGTCAACCGCTTCCTTCATCGTCATATCACTTCCTCGTTTCGTACGCATGCTGAGTTAATTTTACGGAGCGGGGCCTTCCGCGGCCTGCCCATTCACCACATCAAAGATACGCACCGGCCGGCCAATTTCTGCAAATACGGAGCGAATTCTTTCAGGGTGGGTATCTGTGATGAACAATTGCCCAAAATCACCGTCAGAAACCATTTGAAGTAATTTCCGGGTTCGTTTTTCATCCAGTTTATCAAAAATATCATCCAGTAACAGCAAGGGTTTGTAACCCTTATGCTGATGCAGGAACCGGTACTGGGCCAGTTTAAGCGCGATCACCAGCGATTTCTGTTGTCCCTGGGAACCAAATTTTTTCATCGGCATATCCCGGATCGTAAAGCTGATCTCGTCTTTATGAATACCCGTCGTGGTCCGTTCCAACGTCAGGTCGCGCTGCAGACTCTCGTCAAGCAAGTCCTGAAAGCTGCGCTGCAGCAGCTGTGATTCGTACTGCAGGCTGACCGTTTCAGCCTGTCCGGACAGGTACTGATAGTATTCATTAAAGATCGGCTCAAACTCTTCCATAAATGCCTTCCGGCGGGCAAAAATATGGTTGCCTGAACGGATCAGCTGCTCATTCAGTACCTGGAGCAGCGACTCATCCGGTCCGCCGCCGCGCGCCGTCTGTTTCAGCAAGACATTCCGGTTCTGAAGGTATTTGTTATAGGTGATCAGTTCATCCAGGTAGTGGTTGTCATTTTGCGAGATCACATTGTCCATGAACCTCCGGCGCTCCTCACTCCCGTCGCTGATCAGTACAGCATCATTGGGAGAGATCATGACCAGTGGGAACAGGCCGATATGGTCTGCCAGACGTTGGTATTCCTTTTTATTGCGCTTGAATTGTTTTTTCTGGTTCCGCTTTAAGCTGCAGGCAACCGTATCTTCCTGCTCTTCACGTTCAAAAGCCCCCTGCACCATAAACCAGTCCGCACCCTGCCGAATTTGCTGGGAATCGATCGGGTTAAAATAACTCTTACAAAGCGACAGGTAGTGGATGGCATCCAGCAGGTTGGTCTTTCCGGCTCCGTTATCGCCGGTAAATGCGTTGACACCGGGAAGGAATCCCAGTGAAGCTTCTTCATAATTCTTAAAATTCAGTACCGATAATTGCCTGAGCCACATGACAGGCAAAGATAGGTTTTTTGGACATCAGATATACGGGTTCGGAGGAATATGATGCAGTACGAATCCTTGTCTCCGAAGTTCCCTGCACATTGCCTCATCAGGCGCAGTCTTAAAGATGACGGAACACAATACGTCGTACGGCAACAGCGACAGCTTCGATAGCAGGCTCCTCATGCCTGCTTTTAACTGTAATTTCCGGAATGGGCCCGACGGAGGATCTGTGAGTTCTTCAGCAATGGCAGATTGATAGAAATTATTGTGGATCCCTTTGAAGGCGACCGCAGGCAGTCCCATGCCACAGGTCAGTTTATTCATTTCCCTTTCCGAAAGTTTGAACACATAGTTACCGACCTCTTCGTAGGAATACCTGTTTTTCCAGATCTTCCGGGTATAATGCGGATTAATCCGGTCAAGCAGATTGCAAAAAGCAAGCAACAGGGGCATTTTTGAAACAGGATCCTGTGGCTCCATAAGAACAACGGCTTTTCTGCAAACCCGTACCATCTCATAAACCGCCATATACGGCCGCGGAAAATGGTGGTATGCTTCCTTGCACAGTACAAAATCAAACGAATTGTCACTAAACGAAAGGCGCTCGGCATTTTCGACAGCATACTCTGTTATAATACCCATTTCTTTCGACATGGAAAGAAACGTTCCGGCGATGTCTGAAGCTGCTGCCTGCTGTCCGGCAGACGACAGATAATTAGCATCAAACCCATAAGGGTCACCAACGGTCAGCCAGGAATGCGCTTCGGTCAAAAACGGGGCAAGCAATCCGAAAAACCGTTGCCGCAGCCACCGGCTGATCGTGGGCTTATCTTTGTTTTCCTGAAACTGACGTAAAATAAGCTCCTGCTCATCTTTACTGCTATGTTTTTTCTGGTACCAGGTGGAGTGTGCTTCGTGGCTCTTTTGGTAATGGGACATCTTTCTTATGGCGTATCAATCAACAGGACTGACAAGCGAAAGTACACATAATTACCAGATCGGGAAAAGAAAAATACATGGCCCGGCAGTGATATCATTGTTGAAAGACGGGCTGTTGCCGGCTACTTTGGCCGCAGCCGTTGCTTCAGCCGGCCAAAAATCGTGTTCCCACCCGACCGGCCTACACTGCCGATCAGAAAACCATAGGGTTTCAGTTCCGGAACATGGTCACAAATGATTTTTGTAATGCCCAGCAACGGGATGGCCAGGATCATACCGGCGATTCCCCATATCATTTCACCGGCAACCAATCCCATAATTGTGAACAGCGGATTGATACTGACATTTGCACCTACTACCAATGTTTCAAGGAAATACGTCTGTATAAACTGTACGATGAAATACACAACAACCACACCCAGAATCATCCGGCTGTCACCACCTTGAGCTACGGCACCCAGCAAAGCCAGTGCTGTACCGGTAATATTGCCGACAAAAGGAACGATCTCCAGTGTGCCGCACAACAATGCGAAAAATAGTGCTCCCTCCATCCCTAAGACAGAGAACCCGATACCATACATCATCCATAACATAACAATCATGGCGGCAAGCCCTCCGAGGTATTTCTGTGTAACACGCGATGACTCGAAAACGATCGTCTCCGCCCGGTCTTCATCTTTTCCGGGAACCAGTTTCATGATAAATTTCCGGATATGCTGACGGTAATACAGCAACAGAAACATATAAACGAGAAACAATATGGTATCCACCAGAAAACTCATGAGTCCGCCGGCCAGGATGGCAGCCATACCACCCATCCGTCCGGAGCCCTCGCTGCCCTGCTGCTTCACCATCTCTTCCTGCTGTTTCCAGCCGAGATTAAAGGTGTCACTAATCCACTGGCGCAATTCGGAAAACCGCTCGGTTACCTGCTTTTTCATCTCATCGAAGTTTTCCAGAAAACTTCCCAGTTGCCACGATAGTAAAAAAATAATCAGTGCCGCGGACGCTAAAAACATCAATACACACAACAAAGCGGAAACAGCCCGGTTCATTCCCTTCCGTTCAAACCAGTTACTCATACCGATGAACAACATGGCAAATACACCCGCCAATACCAGGGGAATCAGAAAATCAGCAGCAAAATAAAGGCCCGCAACAATGAGATAAATCAGTAGCAGGGAATAGACTCCTCGTTGTAATTTCTTCATACAGCTTTGATTACCTCATAAACAAGCGGGTCAGCGTAAAGTTTACGGTAAGCCCGTACCAAATTACACAATTGGCATTATTCATGCAAGCAAAAGTGAGATGCAGAACCGGTTTAAGCGCATTTTTTCGGGATCAGCCTGGGGCATCCTGACAAGGATACTGGATGCCCTGGCCAAATTCGTTACCATACCGCTGCTGGTCGGATATTATGGAAAGGCAGACTATGGCCTGATCGCGCTGGCTTTCTCGCTGAATGCCTACCTGCGCTTGATGGACCTGGGTTTTAATGTCGGTGCTGTCCGTTTTTTCTCCATGTGGAACGAAAAAAAGGAGTGGGATAAAATAAAAGATGTATCGCAGTCAAGCATCGTATTTTATGGCGTCATCGGCCTGATGAATGCGGTTTTGTTTGTGTGGATGGCCCATAACGGGGATTTTCTTTTTGACCTCACTGCTGACCAGATCCCTTTGTTCAGGCAGATCATGTACATACTGGCAATCACCGCCGTAGTCAACTGGATTTCCAATGTGATCATACAGCTGCTGAGTGCCGGGGAGGAACTGGGATATGTAAACCGCATGATGGCATTCAGCAGCATGCTGCACTTTGTCGTTGCTGTATTGGCGGTCAGGCTCGAATGGCCATTGATAGGTTACTTCGCAGGC
>CAZJKM010000069.1:0-13998 GCA_964546645.1 uncultured Sphingobacteriaceae bacterium | reverse complement strand
CATGGGATATTCAAGTCTGCGGCACTGCGTAGAAGATCTGGAGAGACACGGGCACCTGATCCGTATCCGTGAGGAGGTGGATCCGCACCTCGAAATGGCAGCTATTCATTTGCGGGTATACGCTCATCAGGGGCCGGCGTTGCTGTTTGAAAATGTAAAAGGCAGTCGGTTCCCGGCCGTGTCCAACCTGTTTGGTACGCTGGAGCGCTCCCGTTTTATGTTCCGGGATACCCTGGAAAAGATCAAGGTGCTGGTTGACCTCAAGTCAGATCCCGTTAGGGCGCTGAAACATCCGTTCCGTTATGCCGGTGTGGCGATGACAGCCCTCTCCGCGTTGCCGCTCCGACGGAAACGCGGCGCACCCGTTTTGTTCGGAAAAACCACCATTGGAGCGCTTCCACAGGTAGTGAACTGGCCGATGGACGGAGGGCCGTTCGTCACCATGCCGCAGGTATATACGGAAGATGTGGAGCGGCCGGGGATTATGCAGGCCAACCTGGGTATGTACCGGATACAGCTTGGTGGAAATGAGTATATACCTGATCAGGAAGTGGGCCTGCATTACCAGCTGCACCGGGGCATCGGCGTGCATCAGACAAAGGCTAATGAACGGGGACTACCGTTGAAGGTGAGTATTTTTGTAGGCGGCCCGCCCGCGCATCCGCTTGCCGCCGTTATGCCATTGCCGGAAGGCCTGTCGGAGGCGACCTTTGCCGGCGCACTTGGGGGGCGGCGTTTCCGTTATTTTTATGATGACGAAGGTTTCTGCATCTCTTCAGATGCGGATTTTGTGATCACCGGGACGGTATATCCGCACGAAAATAAGCCCGAAGGACCTTTTGGAGATCACCTCGGTTATTACAGTCTCACGCATCCGTTTCCGCTGATGCGGGTACATCGTGTCTATCACCGTGAAAATCCCATCTGGTCGTTTACCGTCGTTGGACGTCCTCCCCAGGAGGATACGAGCTTCGGAGCCCTGATACATGAGATTACCGGTGCCGCTATCCCGCAGGAAATTAACGGTCTGCATGCTGTCCATGCCGTGGACGCAGCCGGTGTGCATCCCTTACTGTTTGCGATTGGCAGCGAACGATATACACCGTATGCCAAGACCGACCGGCCGCAGGAAATACTCACCATTGCCAACCAGATCCTCGGTAAAAACCAGCTCAGCCTGGCAAAATACCTGTTTATCGCGGCCCGTCAGGATAATCCGCAACTGGATATTCACGATATCCCTTCGTTTTTTACCCACGTGTTGGAGCGGATGGACTTTACGCGGGATCTGCATTTTCAGACCAATACTACCATCGATACGCTTGATTACACCGGTGATGGACTGAATGCCGGTTCAAAGGCCGTATTTGCTGCGGCCGGAAGCGCAAAAAGGACGCTTTGGAAAGAATTACCCGCCGGTTTCGGGCTGCCGCGGCCGTTTAATCAGGTATTGCTGGCACTGCCGGGTATATTGGTAGCAGACGGGATCCCATTCACAACGTACGAAGAGACTGCCCGCCAACTGGAAGCGTGGACCTGTTTGCTGAAAGAGCAGGATCTCAGCGGGACAGGCCTGATTGTCCTGTGTGATGATGCTGCGTTTGCAGCACGGAATGTGTCCAATCTGGTATGGGTTGCATTTACCAAAAGTAATCCTTCGCATGATATATATGGTGTGAATAGCACGATGGTACATAAGCATTGGGGATGCTCCGGGCCGGTGATCATTGACGCCCGGAAGAAACCACACCACGCCCCGGACCTGATCATGGACCCGACCGTTGAAAAGCGGGTGGATGCACTGGGCGCGGCCGGCCGGCCGCTGCACGGAATTATTTAAAAAAGTTTGTTATATTTGGACTGATTACAAATAGTTGTTATATTCGCAACCGTAATACATGGAACTGCGTATATGTCTTGTCCGTTAGCAAAGTTGGAAGAGGTTTTCAGTACACAATATGGTGCTGTTTACCAATGCAGTAATAAGAATTGCTATTGGTTGGAATTTGCCGGTAGCAGGACTCCCTTTAAGGTTGCTGATTTTCTCCGGTTTAAGACACAAGTGGATGCCATTGACCTGACGCGTATGCTTTCGGATGTTTCCCGCGGTTCAGACTATACCATCCTGATGCCGTTCCGTTCGGAACGTTGCTTTGCACTGACAGTGGAAGAGGTCGTACACTTACGCGAATTGCTGAAGGGCGCACGTTTTATGATCGAACTGAATAGTGTCATCCAGAGCTGTCTGAAGATGACGCCGTCACGGCTATAGGCTGCAAGCTTTAGGCTTTAGGCAGTAAGCTATAAGCTTCCTGTATCGCATCCTCTGTCATTAAAGCCAACTGCCTACTGCTTAAAGCCTAATTTAGACTGATTTCTTATTGCATTTATTTATAGTCAGATAGCTTAGTTTATCTTTACATTTGTATGGTCAATTAAGGCATGCGTTTTGTGTGTCTGTTGTTATATTAATTCAAGGCATCATGAAAGATTTATTGCGTTTAAAAACGTCGTTGAACGAAGAGATAGAAAAAGTTCTGAATGAACAGATCAAGGTAGAGGCCCATTCATCAGCCATTTATCTGGCGATGTCGTCGTGGTGCGACGATCAGGGGTTCGATTTCAGTGCACAGTATTTTGCCAGGCAATCAGATGAAGAGCGTAAGCATATGCTGAAGCTGTTCAATTATGTGAATGATCGCGGCGGCAGGGCCATTTCTCCCGAAGTGATAAATATTCCGGCTGATTTCGAGTCATTCCGCAGCGTATTTGAACAGGCTTTGGAACAGGAAATGCATGTTACGCAGCAGTTTAATAATATTGCTGATAAGTGTTTTAAAGTAAAAGACTTCGTTACGTTCCAGTTTATCCAGTGGTTCCTGGAAGAGCAGATTGAGGAAGAATATGTGGCACGCCGGATTCTTGAAATGTTTGATGTGATCGGGGAAGAAGGTACCGGCCGCTGGGAAATTGACAAACATGTGCCTAAAGTAAGTTACAACGCGGAGTAATTTTTTAAATTTATCTGAAAAGGGTTATCATTGTAACAAATGATAACCCTTTTTCGTTTTAGTGAAAGGAGTGATATCGTTGGGTGCACATGAATGATCAGGCTGCCGGTATATAACTATGCATAGATTGATATTGTGTATTTCTCTGTTTTACGTGATGCAGGCGGCTGCCCAGTACCCTGTCCGGGCCGTGCGTGGAGTGGTCCAGGATTCTACGGGTTCACCTTTGGCGTCGGTTACGGTGCTGCTTTCCTCTGTAGTGGATACGCTGAGGGCAATCAGCAACGATCAGGGACATTATCAGTTTCCGGTGGTCATGAGTCCCGAATTTAAACTGACCTTTAGCCTGCTCAGCTATCAGATTGCAGAGCGCAATCATCTTGCAGATAGATCACAACGCATTGTTCAGGTAGCCCCCATGCTGCTGAAGCCACAGATCAATTTGCTCAAAGAAGTAGTTGTCTATAATGTTATTCCCATACAGATCAGGGGAGACACGATTCAATATGCTGCTGCGGCTTATCCGGTAAGAGCCGGGGCTCTTACAGAGGAACTGATTCGGCAGCTTCCGGGTATGCAGGTAAACAGGAATGGCCGGATCAGTTCACAGGGGCAGCCTGTAACACATGTGAAGGTAAACGGAAAGACCTTTTTTGGTGGAGATGTACTGACGGCTACCCGCAACCTGCCGGCAGATATCGTAGACAATATCCAGGTGATTGATGACTACGGGGAGCAGGCTAACATTACGGGTATTAAAAACAGTGAGCCGGAAAAAGTCATCAATATCGTATTAAAAAAGGACAGGAACCGGGGCATGTTCGGGCAGGTTACCGGTGGGGGGGGGACGGCTGAACGGTATATCGGCAGTTTCTCCATGAACCGTTTCCGGGACGGCCAGGAAATGTCCATGCTGGGGTCACTGAATAATACCAATACCAGTATCATGAGTTTTGGCGACTTGAGGGGAAGCGGAGCGCGTGACCGTTCGGGTTACGACCTGAACAGCATGTTCGATCAGACGGACGGGATCAATACTTCGCGTTCATTGGGCTTTAATTTTGCAGATTCCTATGCAAACGGCATGACGGTTTCCGCTGCTTATAGTTTTGTAGACAAGCAAAACCGGACAGAAGCGACGTCATTGCTGCAGAGTATTTTTCCTAATTACTCCATTTACACGAATGATGACCGGTTTACTTCTGCGGATGATATAAGGCATAAGCTGTTTGGTGATATAGAGTTCCGGATTGATTCATCTAATTACCTGAAGGTAGCCCCTTCTATAACCTATAACTATTCCGACGGCTTATCGGCAAGCCAGGGGATTATTAATAACAGGCGCATTTCCACCGATCGCCTGAACGAGACGGATGCCAGTATTTCATCACCTACCGTTGAGCTGGATGTTTTTTATAACCACCGGTTTACCAAGCAGGGAAGAAACCTGAGCATCAGCATGCGCGGCGAATACAATCGGCGTGATCGCTTGGATCGGATCAGGGATTTTACCGTTACTTTTGATTCTACGCGCAACATCACCCATCCGTTGATTGATACGGCGAGCACCGGTTTCCGCATCAAGGACAATAATCAGCATAACGCAGGCATGCTCCAGGTATCATTCCTGGAACCGTTGGATGAAAAAAAGACACTGGAATTCAACTATGAGTTCAATTATACTGCTATCAGCAATGGACGTGGTACATGGAATACAGATCCGGATGAATATGGGACGCCTACCTATCCCATTTATATCGACTCGTTAAGTATTGATTTTGCCTATTTTTTTCAAGCCAGTAAAGGAGGAATCAACTATCGCCACGTGGTTAATGATAATGTTAAGTATCATCTGGGCTTTGCCATACAACCTACCTTGCTTTCAGGGTACGCGCTGACAAAGGATGATGAGACCGCTACCAGGCACCTGAATTTTATTCCTACGGCCGGACTGAACTATAAGGTCAATCGTTTCAGCGATTTTTCGGTCAATTATATCGGTCGGAATAACCAACCCAGTTTTTACCAGATCCAGCCGGTGCGTGACGTCTCCAACACGCAGAACGAGGTGGACGGAAACGTGGCACTTGAGGCGGAGTTTATCAATACCATTTCATTAAAGTATAATACGTATAGCCTGGCCACGGGCGGCCTGTTTTATACCAGCCTTACCTTCAATAAAGTCCAGAATAAAATTGTGACGGACCGTCGGATTATTTCCGGGACCACGAGGCAGCAAACCAGCTTCCGGAATACAAATGGTTACTTTGATATGCGGGGAGATTATCTATGGGCGGTACCGCTGATCGGTGACGTCCTGAAGTTTACCCTGAACGGAACAGCGGACTATAGCAATAATATTTCATATATAGGCGGACGGCGTAACCTCGGACGTAACCTGATTTATGCCCAGGGCGTTCAATTCAATTTTTTGCTGGAGGATATTATTGACACCGAGTTCAGTATGAATTACTCCATCAACCGAACCAGAAATTCGCTTCCCCTTACCGCTAATCTTGATGCCAGCTTCCTGAGTTTTAATTTCGGCGGGAAGAGCTATCTTGGAGATAAATGGACCATCGGTGTTGACTTTTCGCAGCGTATCAATGCTGGTTTCAGTGATGCGGTTAATGCAAACCCGACCTTGTTGAATGCCTATCTGGAGCGTACGTTTCTGAAGAATGATTTAGCGCTCATCCGTTTCCAGGGTTTTGACCTGTTTAATGAGAATACCGGTGTTAGCCGGATGGTGACAGCGAACGATATATTGGATGTCCGTAATAATCGTTTGGCACGTTATTTTATGCTTTCGCTGAATGTACGCCTGCAGCGGTATCCTTCCAAATCATGATAGTTGTATGAAGGCCATCATTATCGAGCGTCCGGGTGGTCCGGAAGTGCTGAAGTCGGTAGAACGGCCGGAGCCTTCCTATGGACCGGCTGACGTGCTGATTCGCGTAGAAGCCGCAGGTGTAAACCGTCCGGACCTGTTTCAGCGGAAAGGGAATTATCCTGCGCCTGCAGGCGTTGTCGCGGATATACCGGGACTGGAAGTGGCAGGCATCATAGCGGCCTGTGGCAGTCGTGTCACCCGCTGGAAACCGGGTGACCGGGTGTGTGCCTTGCTGGGTGGCGGAGGATACGCTGGTTTTGCCGTGGCCAGGGCCGGGCATTGCCTGCCTATACCTGACGGAATCAGTTACGTCGAAGCCGCTGCCTTGCCTGAAACGGTGTTTACCGTATGGAATAATGTATTTGATCGCGGAAAGCTGAAACACAACGAATGTTTTTTAGTGCACGGCGGTAGCGGTGGTATTGGTACTACAGCCATTCAGCTGGCCCGTCTGGCTGGTGCAGTGGTGTATGCTACTGCCGGAACGAAAGAGAAGTGTACGTTTTGTGAGCAGCTCGGAGCAACGGTATGTGTCAACTATGGCCGGGAGGATTTCGCTGAAAGATTGAAAGCCTGCGGATTTGATGTGATACTCGACAGTATCGGAGGTTCCTATTTTCAGCAGAACATACGGTTGCTGAGACCGGATGGCAGGCTGGTGGTTATCAATGCGGTCACCGGAGGAAAGGTGTCTCTCAACCTGTTTGACCTGATGTCGAAGCGACTGGTTCTTACCGGAAGTACCCTGCGATCAAGGGATGCCGCTTTTAAAACGGCACTGGCGCGACGGGTGGAAAAGCAGGTGTGGCCGTTGCTTGCCGAAGGTCGTTTCCGGCCGGTTATATACCGGCATTTTCCGCTGGAGGAAGCTGCCTTGGCACATGAACTGATGGAGCGGGGAGAGCACACAGGAAAGCTGGTGTTAACGGTTTAGCTTCCGGCCTTACTCTCCTTTCAGGTCATCTGAGTCGAAACGGGTAATGCCCGTGATGCCTTTGATTTGCTTCAATCGCCTGGTAAGGCTTTCCAGGTGTTCCGTATCATTGACATACACCATAATGGAGCCTTCAAAGATACCCTCATTACTACTGATGGTGATGGATCGGATATTGATTTTGAAATCCTGGGAGATGACGGTCGTGATTTTATTAACCAGTCCCACGTCATCGATGCCGACAATGCGCAGGCCTGTTAAGAATGCCAGTTCTTTCTGCGAGGTCCATTTAGCTTTTACAATGCGGTAGCCATAATTGGCCATCAGCTTGGAAGCGTTCGGGCAATTGGTGCGGTGTATCTTAATGCCGTCGTTCACGGTGATAAAGCCGAATACATCATCACCCGGTATCGGGTTGCAGCAGGGTGACAGGGTGTAATCTATCTTTTGCAGGTCGTCGCCAATCAGCAGGGTTTCGTGGTCTTTTTTGCTGAGCTTCCTGATCAGGTTGTCGGTATGTGATTCGAGCCGTTGGGGTAAGCGGTTGTCTCCCATTTTTTCAGAGACCGCAAACTCCTTCAGATCCTTCATGTCGATCTCACCTTTGGCTACATTGTAAAATAAATCCTGTACAGAAGGTAACTTGAAAAAGATGGATAATTTATTCAGGTTGTCCGTGCTGTAGGTGATCTTCAGCGACTTTAGCTTCCTTTCCAGGATCTCTTTCCCGTCCTCAGCAATACGCCTTTTTTCTTCCTTGAGGGAAGATTTAATTTTGGATTTTGCCTTTGCCGTTACCACAAAGTTCAGCCAGTCTTCCTTTGGTGTTTGTTTGCCGGACGTGATAATCTCCACCTGGTCGCCGTTCTGGAGTATATGGGAGAGGGGTACCAGCTTGTGGTTAACCTTGGCACCGATACAGCTGGCACCGAGGTCAGAATGGATTTCAAATGCGAAGTCAAGTGCTGTAGCCCCTAACGGCAATTGGATCAGGGAGCCTTTAGGGGTAAAGATAAATATCTCATCGGAGAAGAGGTTCATCTTAAAGTCGTCAACGAAATCCAGCGCATTGGAATCCGCGCTGCTCAATATTTCACGGACTTTCTGGATCCACTGGTCAAGCCCGCTATCCGAATTCGATTCTTTGTATTTCCAGTGTGCGGCGAACCCCTTTTCTGCGATCTCGTTCATGCGTTTGGTGCGGATTTGTACTTCCACCCACTGGCCCTTTGCTCCCATAACGGTGGTATGGAGTGATTCGTAACCGTTGGCTTTGGGAGACGAAACCCAATCGCGCAGCCGGTCGGGATTCGGCCGGTACAGATCAGTGACAATGGAATATGCCTTCCAGCATTCGGCCTTTTCCCGTTCCGGGGGAGTGTCTATGATCATGCGTATGGCGAACAAGTCGTATACCTCTTCAAACGGAATCGATTTTTTGCGCATTTTATTCCAGATGGAAAAAATGGATTTAGGCCGGCCGAAGACGTCGGCTTTGATACCCTGTTCGTGCAGGATTTCTTTAATAGGCTCTACAAACTCCCGGATATAACGCTCCCGTTCGGCCTTTTTCTCATTGAGCTTCCGGGCGATGAACTTATAGGTGTCGGGGTCTGTATACTTCATGGAAAGATCTTCCAGCTCCGATTTGATGGCATACAGCCCCAACCGGTGCGCCAGCGGCGCATACAGGTAGCTGGTTTCCGAAGCAATTTTAAGCTGCTTGTCACGCGGCATAAACTCCATGGTGCGCATGTTATGCAACCGGTCGGCCAATTTGATCAGGATAACACGGACATCATCAGCCAGCGTGAGGAGCATTTTCCGGAAGTTCTCTGCCTGGATGGAACTGTTGGGGTCAAAGATGCCGGAAATCTTGGTCAGGCCATCAATGATGCGGGCTACTTTCTTGCCGAATTCCCGCTCGATATCTTCCAGGGAGACCTCCGTGTCCTCTACGACGTCATGCAGTAAGGCACAGACGATAGAAGTAGTCCCCAGGCCGATCTCTTCTGCCGCAATCTGGGCTACCGCAATCGGATGGTAAATATAGGGCTCTCCTGACTTCCGGCGCATTTCACTGTGGCTGTCTAATGCCATGTTAAACGCCTTCCGGATCATCTGCTTATCTCCTTTCTGAAGGGTTGGTTTGCAGGCACGCAGCAAAGCCCGGTACCGTTTCAGTATTTCTTTTTTCTCCGCTTCCAGATCAATTACTATCTCCGTCATAAAATCCCGCTCCTTTCAGTTGGTCCCGTCAAATATCACACTTTTATAAAAATACGCAATTTTATTGAGAAATATAAATTCCCTTACCTAATTTTGCCTGAAACACTGAGTTGTTATCGGTAAGGTATGAAGGACGGTAAGCAATGAAAGCATACATATATAGTAGTTTAATATGGCTGTCAGTCATTTCATTTCCGTCATATGCCCAACAGCCGGTAGCTGATCCCATGGAGATGGGGACAAAAGATTCTTTTTTGGTGCCGACAACCGTGGTGGATGGGGAACGGATGCCCTGGATCTTACTGCCTGAACTGGAGATACGTGTTGTACGTACATTCAGGACCCCTGAAGACCGTGCCAAATATTTACGTCTGCGTTACAACGTGATGAAAGTATTGCCTTACGCCCGTTTGGCCCAGAACCGGTATGATCAGCTCCATCGTGAGTTAGCGGTTACCGGCGATCGCCGTACACAGAAAAAGCTGGTAAAGGACTGCGAGAAAGAGATTAAGGAAATGTTTAACCGGGAAGTGAAAAATATGAGTATCACGCAGGGACAGATACTCATCAAGCTGATTGACCGGCAGACGGGAAATTCCAGTTATGAGCTGGTGCGTGAGCTGCGGGGAGGTGTTACTGCCTTCTTCTACCAGTCTATTGCCAAGGTGTTTGGCCATAACCTCAAGTCAAAGTACGATCCCGACGAGGATGTACAGATAGAAAACATCATCCGTAGTCTGGATGACCGGCAGTTCCGGTATTTCTAAACACCCGGTTAGTTACGGGCAGGTGCCAGCCGGTCCTCCAGCATCATCGGTGTTCTTCCCAGGTCAATAGTACGCGTTTCAGCTGCTGGTTCCGTACGCTGATACCGGGACGTGGCGCTTCCGCTGCCCAACAGGTTAGCCAGTGCTTCCGCGAGGCTTTCTTCGCGGATATCTCCGAAATCATAGCGAATGTCATCAGTTGCCGCTACATCGGGGCTGAAGCCCTCGAAATAATCTGCTTCATTGCTCGCATTCCGGATGTGGAAACTGCTCAGGTAAAGGGTATACCGGTCAACCGAGATGCCAAAAAAGCCTACTGGTTTGCCGTACGTTCGGGTGCCGATAAGCCTGACGTTCAGATAAGGTTTAAGTACGTTAATCACCATTTCGGAAGCAGAGGCTGTGTTTCCGCTGGTGATGACAGCCACCGTTTGCAGGCTGTTCAGTGGTCCCGATTTTTCAAAATACTCTGTATTCCCCTTTACGGAAAAGTCAATATCATGATAGGTCGCCGGTCGGTTATTGATATAAACCTGATTGCCGTTGGCATCCAGGTACGGTTGTTTTTTCAGTAACGTGGCTTTGCCTTGTTGCATCAGCGTGTTGAAATGCTCAGCAAACATCACTTTGCCGCTCAGTGACGGGGGTGCGATCAGGTTAAGCAGATGCTGTGCCCCTGACACATAACCGCCCGCATTGTAACGAAGGTCCAGAACCAGCTCCCGGATACCGGCCTGTGCAAAGACGGTGAATAATGGGTCCAGTACCGCCTGCATCCGTGCCTTACTCAGGAAACGGGAACAGGCGAGATAACCAATTTTCTTGCCTTCTATATCGAAGATCATGCTTTTATAGATAGGATTTCCTTCGTAAGCCGTTTTTGTCAGATGGACGGTCCGGGTTTCATTTGCTGCGTTTACCACGCGAAGCTCCATTTGCGACTGCTCAAGGGCCAGCTCAAGGTTCCGTACACTGTTACCCGCATTTAATATGGTGCCATTCAATTGTGTAATACGGTCTCCACGGTTTAATCCGGCAAGTCCGGCCGCAGACCCCGGGTTTACGTAGAAGATACGAATGTCGAACAAATTGATTGCCGCGGCGTCAAAACCAAAATCCTGGCCCGTATCATCAAGTGGTATGGTTGCCAGTGCTCCGGTCTGTCCGCTATCCTCCTGGATATACGAATATTTTGGCGTAATGGTTGCAATCGGATATTCATAGGGTCTGCCGGTTGCCGGATTCACTTTGTATTGCAGCAGGTCAAATAAAGCCTGCCGGTATCGGGTAGGCTCAGGGCCGGATGTCGTGTACCGGCGCGGATTAAACGTGCTGTAGTCAGGAAGGACATCACGCCATAACCAGGTCTCGTAGGTGTACAAAAAGATGGAATCCAGGGTCTGTTCCGTACGGCTGCCCGTTCGGGGTACATCCGGATACGGATCCGTTTCTATGCTCACCGGGTCCTTTTTGCAGGAGAGCATAACCGTCATATACGCCAACAGCACAATATAAATAAATCTCACGCGATATGTATTTGTATTCAAAGATAAAAAACCTGCGGGGTTTTGGCAAGTTATTTAAAACAGAAGTAATTCACCTGCTCCCCAAAAACTACTTTGGCATTCAGTTGTTATGTATGGTGTAAAAGACATTAAATAAAAAAGAGTTATTATGAACGATAGCACAACCCAATTTTCCGGCGCATCGGCCGGAAGTTATGAATCCGCATCCTGCAGGAATATCGGTTTGTCTGAACGGATCATCTCTGTAACTGCCGGTGCTTTTATCTTATATAATGGCATCACCGGTGTTTTCAGGAGAAAGCCGGTAAAGTCGCTGACGGAGATATTAGCAGGTGGTGGCCTTATTTACAGGGGGGCTGTGGGGTACTGTCCGCTTAAGAGTACCATTGATGGCCGACCGAACGAGATTACTGTTATTGAGCGGCGTATTATGGAACCGAGATAATCCAATTAATTTATTTAGAAGTAGTTATTGTGGTTAAACATTAAAAAACCTGCCTGCTGGACGCAGAGCAGGCTTTTTTGTTCTTGAAGGATGCGGTTGTTATACGCTGCAAATGTAATTAAATATTCTTCTATTTTTGCAATTCCAAATCAATTATAAGTTGTAGCTTGTGGTTATCGTGCGACAAGGTTTCAGAGGTCCGCCTATGCCGCCCCGCCGTAAGGTTTCAGAGGATGAATGAGCACAAAAATACTGATTACGTGTGAAAGTTAAAATTCTTGGTGAATGGATGTAGTGATTTCGAAATTTTAAATATCTTTGCATCCCCGTTCCCGTAGTTCAATGGATAGAATTTCAGATTCCGGTTCTGAAGATAGGGGTTCGAATCCCTTCGGGAACACTACAAAGGCCTTAAATGGCCTTTTTTCGTTATATTGTTGTCGGTATGACAATTCCGTAACTTTGATACATGGCCGTGAGGCTGTAAATTTTAACCACAAGATACCCCGTCCGGCTGGATGGGGTATTGTTTTCTATTACGTTCTCAGAAATAATTCAGCAGGTAGACCGAAATATTCATGGAGCCTCTTTGCCATCTTAAGGGTGAGATCCCTTCTGCCGGACAATACCGATGACACATGCCCTTTGCTCCCTATGATAGGCTCCAGGTCTTTGGGCTTCATTCCCCGTTCCTCCATTTTAAGCTTTACAGCTTCTATGGGGTCAATCGTTGGCAAATGCACATGCCTGTCTTCATAATCCTTCACCAATACCAGCAGCAAAGCCAGTTCGTCCGCTTCAGGAGCACCCTCTTCCACATGAAATATTTCCAGTGTCCGGGCTATTGCCTTTTGGTACTGTTCTTCGGTGTTTAATACTTTCCAATCCATCTCTTTACGATTTATACGTTAAAATTCTTGTATCGAACGCCACCGTTTCGGCGTTTATCCGGTCATATTCCTTATGGGTGCCGAACCATATCACATAAGCGGCCCGCTGGTGGAAGTTTACCGAAACGATCAGCCGGTATTCGTTGCCCTTAATGTTGAATATAACCCTGCCATTATCCACAACGCTGGCATGCCCATACACCGCCTTCAATTCATTGAAGCTACCGAAATCCTGCTTCAGAAACTCGCCATACCATACCAGCAACGCATTTTTTGCTACCGGGTATTTGTCCGCATAGTACAGTATAGCTCGCTTTACGATGATGTTCATGCAGCAAATATGAACAAATGTTTTCATTTTGAAAACATTTAACGGCTCCTTTATTTATTTGGACACTCATTAAAAGCAAAGGATCATAAAAAGGGGAATCGAACACAACACCCATCCAGGGGAATACTTGAGGGAAGACATTATTGAAGCAAATGGCCTTACCATATTGAAAGCGGCCGAACTGCTTGGCGTGACCAGGGCTAACCTATCTAAGATCGTCAACGAACATGCCTCCATTACACCGAGTATGGCTATTAAAATATCACTGGTGTTCGGTGGCAATCCCGACTTTTGGTTGCGGCTACAGATGGCCTATGATTTAAGGAAAGCGGAAAAAGAAGCTGCTGTCAACCCGCCAAAGATCACTAAGTTTGATAATGTGTAAGTTTGTCGTAACCCCTGCGTTACATTGACATTATCTGTCATTAGCTTAATGTACCCTTTATTATCTGTAAATAACCGAATTAACCAAAGATGGTTGTCTTCGGAATATTTAAGGGAAATATAGAGTACGAGTCACTATGTGCAAACCCTTTATCAGGGCTTCGCCCTTGCTTAAGAAATAGTTGCGTGCCGTATCCGATGAGATTCCCTTGCCGCCGTGGTTGAAGTATTTCGCCACCGGTTTGTAATACGGGCTGTGGTGGTCGCTTTTGAGCAGCGACCTCCCACTGGGCAGTTCCACTTCGCGCAGTTGCTGGATAAGGTCGGTGAACGTAGGCAGGTAGCCGTTCTCCACATACACTTTCTGTGAAACACTGTATTTCGTATGCGCTTTCTGCTTTTGAAGTAATGTAATCCCATTGTGATAATCCTAAACCTGTAGTCACAAAATCCTGTCCAACGGACTTTTGATTGCATTCAGTTGCGCATTGCCGACCTTTGCATAAAGCATCGTGGTCTTGATGTCAATGTGGCCAAGTAGCTGCTGTATGAATGACATATCCGTGCCGTATTCCAGTAAATGTGTGG
>CAZJKM010000068.1:0-14639 GCA_964546645.1 uncultured Sphingobacteriaceae bacterium | reverse complement strand
GTAAGGTAATCCGCTATTGGATCTGTATTCATTAATGTTAAAATTATGATAACGGTTTCCTTCTCCACTTTGGGTCCGGACCTGCTATCGGTTAAATTATTGTGGTGTATAAATAATAGTCAGGCTAAGAGCCAGCAGCCTAAGGCCAATGGCCAAAAGCCAATTACCAGGAAGCTTTCTTAACGCCCGGTATCTTTCCGGCAAGAGCCATTTCACGGAACGTTACCCGCGAAATACCAAATTGCCTCATGTACCCTTTCGGACGTCCCGTCAGTTTACAACGGTTGTGCAAACGAACAGGTGAAGCGTTCTTCGGCAACAGGTCTAATGCCTGATAGTCACCGGCAGCTTTCAGAGCAGCACGTTTTTCAGCATATTTTGCTACCAAACGTGCACGTTTTACCTCACGTGCCTTGATTCCTTCTTTAGCCATTTGTTATGATATTTTGATTTTTAAACGGTAATCCGAACTGCTTTAACAATTCCAATGCTTCCACGTCTGTCTGGGCACTGGTTACAAAAGTAATATCCATTCCCATAATTTTACTGATCTTGTCAATGTTAATTTCCGGGAATATAATCTGTTCTGTAATGCCTAGTGTGTAGTTTCCACGACCGTCAAAACCTTTGTCGTTGATTCCTTTGAAATCACGGATACGCGGCAGTGCCACAGCGATCAGGCGGTCCAGAAACTCATACATTTTCGCATCACGCAAGGTTACACGCACACCGATCGGCATGCCCTTCCGCAGTTTAAAGTTAGAGACGTCTTTCTTTGATTTTGCGGCAATTGCCTGCTGACCGGTAATCGTGGTTAACTCGGCAATAGCATTTTCAATCAGCTTTTTATCGGTAGTCGCAGCCCCAACACCCTGATTGATCGCGATCTTCTCCAGTTTAGGGACCTGCATGATACTTTTATACTGAAATTTATCTTTCAGCACCGTCCGGATCTCGTCCCTGTACTTTGTTTTTAATCTTGGTACGTAACTCATTGCTTAATTTCCTCCCCTGATTTTTTTGCAAAACGGACAATCTTTCCATCCTCTTTCACTTTACGTCCGACACGTGTTGGCTTTCCTGTTTTAGGGTCAACAACTGCCAGGTTGGAAATATGAATAGCTGCTTCTTTTTCAACAATACCTCCGTTCGGGTTTGCCGCACTTGGCTTGGCATGCTTTTTAATGATATTTGCACCTTCCACAAGGGCGCGGCCCGCATCTACCAGCACTTCCAGCACTTTACCCTGCTTACCTTTTGATTCCCCCGCAATAACCTGTACCAGGTCTCCTTTGCGGATCTTTATTTTATGACTTTTCGTTGTCGCTTTTGCCATGTTACAATACCTCCGGCGCTAATGATACAATTTTCATGAATTGCTTCTCGCGCAACTCACGGGCTACAGGACCGAAAATACGCGTTCCCCGCGGTTCGTCCTGGTTATTCAATAATACAGCTGCATTGTCATCGAACCGGATATAGGAGCCGTCTTTACGGCGTATTTCCTTTTTGGTCCTGACAACCACCGCTTTGGAGACGGTTCCCTTTTTAATATTTCCGGAAGGGAGTGCACTTTTCACGGTAACAACAATTTTATCACCGATGGAAGCATAACGCTTCCCTGTGCCGCCCAGCACGCGGATCACTAAAACTTCTTTAGCCCCGCTGTTATCCGCCACATTAAGTCTTGATTCCTGTTGTACCATGTTACTTAGCCCTTTCTAAAATTTCAACGAGTCTCCAGTTCTTTGTTTTACTCAGCGGACGCGTTTCCATAATCAACACCGTGTCGCCGATACCGCAGGTGTTCTCTTCGTCATGAGCTTTGAATTTGGTAGTCTTCTTTACGAACTTGCCATAGATCGGGTGCTTCACTTTACGTTCAACAGCCACAACGATAGACTTATTCATCTTGTTGCTTACTACCAAGCCGATTCTTGTTTTTCTTAATTTCCTTTCCATTTCGACTTTCATTATTGTGCTTCAGCGGCTGTTTCAGAAGCTTTTTTCTTTTCTTCTGATTTGCGTTTGGTTAATTCCGTTTGCAAACGTGCTATACTCCTCCGGGCAAACTTAATGCGGGAAGGATTCTCAATAGCAGAAACAGCATGAGCAAATTTCAATTTCCTGAGGATGGCTCTCTCTTCTGTGATCTGAGCAATGATGTCCTCTGTTGACAATTCTAAAATTTCTGAATTTTTCATGAGAAAAATTGTTTTTAATTGCCGGCAGCTTATCACACCGGCCGGCCGGATGTTACCATCCGCTTCATTTGCTATAAACTTTCACACAACCCTGTTGCCCTTGTGTGCAGGCTTTGTCCCTATATATCCTTTGCGGTGAAAATGGTAACGGCATTTAAACCTGACACGGGAACAATACATTATGCTTCCACGTAATCCCTACGTATCACAAATTTTGTCTGAACCGGAAGTTTCTGGGCAGCTAAGCGCAAGGCCTCCTTTGCTATTTCCAGCGGCACACCTTCGGCTTCAAATAACATCCTTCCCGGTCTCACAACAGCTACCCAATACTCGGGGGCACCTTTACCTTTACCCATCCGCACTTCGGCTGGCTTTTTCGTAACCGGTTTATCCGGAAAAATACGTATCCACACCTGTCCTTCCCGTTTCATATAACGGGTAACAGCGATACGCGCAGCTTCAATCTGCCGGCTGGTAATCCATGCCGATTCCATTGTTTTGATACCGAAAGAACCGAAAGCTAACTCGGCACCGCGGCCGGCATTACCTTTCATGCGCCCCTTCTGCATTTTCCTGAACTTCGTTCTCTTTGGCTGTAACATGTTCGTATTCGTTAAAATCCACCGCCCGGCGGATTATGTACTGTCAAAAATTAATTTCTACCTCTTCCGGCTCCCTGGCCACCGCGACGGTCACCGCCACGGCCACCCTGATTTCCACCACGGCGATCACCACCTCCGCGACGTTGGTCACCACCACCACGACGACGGTCCGCTCCAGGTGCCCCTGCACCAAAACCACCAGCACCCTCTGTGCGGGATTTCACACCGGCTCCCTGGCCAATATTCGGGGATAAATCACGTTTGCCGTATACTTCACCTTTACAGATCCATACTTTTACCCCGATTTTCCCATACGTCGTATAGGCTTCTGCCAGTGCATAGTCGATATCCGCACGGAACGTATGCAACGGGATACGCCCTTCTTTATACTGTTCAGTCCGTGCCATCTCAGCACCGCCTAAACGGCCGGAGCACATGATCTTAATCCCTTCAGCGCCCATACGCATGGTAGCTGCAATGGTTGTCTTCATCGCACGGCGGAAAGATATACGGGCTTCCAGTTGTTTGGCCACCCCTTCAGCTACCAGCTGTGCATCCAGTTCCGGACGTTTGATCTCGAAAATATTGATCTGCACCTCCTTCTTGGTGAGCTTCTTCAATTCTTCCTTGATCTTATCCACCTCCTGGCCGCCTTTCCCGATCACAATACCCGGCCGGGCTGTGTGGATCGTAACCGTAATCCGTTTCAGCGTCCGCTCAATGACCACCTTGGCAACACCGCCTTTAGCGATACGAACAGAAAGATACTTCCTGATTTTTTCATCTTCAACTAATTTATCGGAATAGTTGTTTCCGCCAAACCAGTTAGAATCCCACCCTTTGATGATTCCTAACCTATTACCTATTGGATTTGCTTTTTGTCCCATTACTCAAAATTAGTTTTGTGGTTCACTGATCTTACTGTCAACCACTAACGTGACGTGGTTAGAACGCTTGCGTATCCGGTAACCGCGCCCCTGCGGAGCTGGTCTCAGCCTTTTCAGCTGACGGCCTCCGCCTACTGAAACTTCTTTTACATACAACTCGCTGTCTTCCACACTGCGGCCTTCGTTTTTGGCTTCCCAGTTTTTAATGGCAGACAGTAACAGTTGCTCTACGCGAATGGCTGCGTCTTTATTGGTATATTTCAGAATATACAGGGCTTTTTCTACCTTTTCTCCCCGTATCAGGTCAACCACCAGCCGCATTTTGCGGGGTGATGTAGGGCAGTTCAGGAGTTTGGCAGTAGAAGCTCCTCCTGTCTGAGCCTTCTCCTGCTCTTTACGTTGTCTGATGATAACAGACTTCTTCAATTTTTTAGTTGCTTCCATTACCTATTTATTTTTTCTTCTCAGCATGCCCCCTGAATGTACGGGTAGGTGCAAACTCTCCCAGCTTGTGGCCTACCATATTTTCTGTAACATACACGGGAATAAATTTATTACCGTTATGCACGGCGAAGGTATGGCCTACGAAATCCGGCGAGATCATGGACCTGCGGGACCATGTTTTTACAACCGACTTCTTGTTGTTTTCATTCATGGAAAGAACTTTTCTCTCCAGGTTATGATCAATATAAGGACCTTTTTTAATTGAACGAGCCATTATTTCTTCCTTCTCTCAATGATGTAACGATTCGATGTTTTCTTCTTATAGCGGGTTTTATAACCTTTCGCCAGCACACCATTCCTGGAGCGCGGATGGCCGCCTGAAGCGCGTCCTTCACCACCTCCCATGGGGTGATCTACCGGGTTCATAGCCACACCACGCACACGTGGCCGGCGTCCCAGCCAACGCTTGCGGCCGGCCTTACCCAACACCTGATTGGCTTTCTCAGAATTTGAAACCGTTCCGATGGTAGCTACACAGGTTGAAAGAATCATCCTGGTTTCACCGGAAGGAAGTTTAATGATCGCATACTTCCCGTCACGGGCTGATAACTGTGCATAGGTACCGGCACTTCTCGCGATCGATCCGCCCTGGCCCGGGTTCAGTTCAATGTTATGGATAATAGATCCAAGCGGAATGTTCTGAAGGGGCAGCGTGTTCCCGATTTCCGGTGCAACACGGTCTCCAGCGATAATGGTCTGCCCCACGGCAAGCCCTTCCGGCGCTATGATATAGCGCTTTTCTCCATCCGCATAGTGCAGCAGCGCAATGCGGGCAGAGCGGTTCGGATCGTATTCAATAGTGGCAACTTTTGCGGGGATGTCTTTTTTATCGCGCTTAAAGTCAATCAATCGGTATGCTTTTTTATGCCCCCCACCGAGATAGCGCATAGTCATTTTACCGGAGTTATTTCTACCCCCCGATTTTTTGATCTTTACGACCAACGATTTTTCAGGAACGTTTGTCGTAACATCCGAATAATCGGCGCCTACCCTGAAGCGCGTTCCGGGGGTTACCGGTTTAAATCTTTTAACTGCCATTTTATTATATAGTACTATAAAAGTCAATAGTTTCGCCATCTTTCAGCGTGATGATGGCTTTCTTATACTTCGGACTACGACCTGAAACGAATCCGGCTTTTGTATAGCGGGATTTGGCCTTGCCGGCCATCACTATCGTATTTACCGAGGAAACGCTTACCCCATACATCTCTTCAATTGCTGATTTGATCTGGAGTTTGTTGGCCCTGTGATCCACCTTAAAAGCATAACGATTTAACTTTTCCGTTAAAAGGGATGCTTTTTCTGTCAAAATCGGTTTCTTTAAAATTTCCATGTTACTTGGCAAATGCCTCCTCCAATGTTTTAACAGAAGCTGTGGTCAGCAAAAGCTTTCCGGCATTCAGCACATCATAGGTATTCAGCTGGTCAGCGGTAATTACCTTCGCCTTTTTCAGGTTTCTGCTTGATAAATAAACATTACTATTCAACGCGGGCAAAACCAACAGGGTTTTTTCATTCGCCACGTTCAGATCAGTTACCAGCTTGATGTAATTTTTCGTCTTCACCGATTCAAAGTTCACATCTTCCAGCACCACAATATTGTTTTCCTTTGCTTTGTAACTGAGTGCGGATTTACGCGCTGCAGCCTTCAGCTTTTTATTCAGCTTAAAGCTGTAATCGCGGGGCTGGGGACCAAAGATACGTCCGCCACCATTGAACAACGGAGATTTAATACTGCCGGCACGGGCACCACCGGTACCTTTTTGTTTATGCAGCTTGCGGGTAGACCCGGCAATTTCATTACGCTGCTTTGACTTGTGCGTACCCTGGCGCTGGTTGGCCAGATACTGTTTTACGTCCAAATAGATAGCGTGATCATTGGGCTCTACACCAAATACCGCTTCAGGAAGTTGCACCTTGGCACCTGTTTCTTTACCTGAACTATCTAATACTTTAACTTCCATCTCCCTATTTATCAACGATTACGTAAGAACCTTTCGCTCCCGGCACAGAACCGCTTACGACCAACAGGTTTTGCTCTGCATATACCTTCAATACCTGCAGGTTCTGCACCTTCACCCGGTCACCACCCGTGCGGCCGGCCATACGCGTTCCTTTAAATACACGCGACGGCCATGATGAAGCGCCCAAAGAACCCGGTGCACGCATCCTGTTGTGCTGACCGTGGGTTTGGCCACCGACACCGGCGAATCCATGGCGTTTCACAACACCCTGGAAACCTTTACCTTTTGATGTACCGGCTACATCGATAAAATCGCCTTCAGCAAAAATCTCGACGGTAACCACATCACCCGGCTTCTTGTCATCGGGGAACGTTTTAAATTCAACTAATTTACGTTTGGGCGTGGTGTTCGCTTTCGCGAAGTGCCCTTTCAGAGAGGCCGATGTGTTTTTTTCTTTCTTTTCATCGAAAGCCAACTGAACGGCTGAATAGCCGTCGGCCTCCTGCGTGCGGATCTGGGTAACCACACACGGCCCAGCCTCGATTACCGTACAGGGGATGTTCTTCCCTTCGGCATCGAAAAGACTGGTCATTCCTACTTTTTTTCCAATAATTCCTGACATGTTCTAAAATTCTGTTAACGTCCTTCGAAGCAGTAGGGCTTCGCTCAAGACACACTTTCCCTTAAAAGGGACGGCAAAGATAGAAAACTTACAGTAACTATCAAATAGTTAGCAGATTATTTTTTGTGATTTTATCTGAACGGTCAAAAAAGGGCATTAAAGCGGCGAAAAAAAGGGTTTTCGCTCACCCCTCATCGGGAGGAACAGGTGCTTTACGTTTGGACCGGATCACTTCTATCACGGGGGGCAGCATCGACAAGAGGATAATCGCAACGATCACAAAGGTAAAGTTGTCCTTAATAATAGGAAGTCCTCCAAAGTAATACCCTAAGAAAAGAAAGGATACGATCCAGCAAATGGCACCTATTATGTTATAGGACGCAAACCGCGCGTAACTCATGGTACCAATACCTGCCACAAACGGCGCAAATGTACGGATGATCGGAATAAACCGCGCATAAATAATGGTCTTCCCACCATGCTTTATATAAAACTGCTGTGTTTTTTCCAGATATTCTTTTTTCAGAAACCGGATCTTTCCACTAAAGGCTTTCGGCCCGACATATTTCCCGATATGATAATTCACCAGATCTCCCAGAATAGCGGCCACAATCAGCAGCACGCACATGAGCCATACATTCAGGTCGGTTTCCGGCTTGGCAATAATAGCCCCGGCGGCAAAAAGCAGGGAATCGCCCGGCAGGAAAGGGGTAACGACCAGCCCCGTTTCCGCAAAAATAATCAGGAAGAGGATCAGGTAGGTCCAGGTCTGGTAATTGTTTACAATTTCAACCAGGTGATCATCTATGTGTAAGATGAAGTCAATAAGATACGTAATCGCTTCCAACTGGCTGTCCTATCCCTGGTTATTCAACATCACCGGCATCACCAGCATGAGGATATCTTCGTGTTCGTCATTAACAGCGGGCAACAGCAGCCCTGCCCGGTTCGGTGTGCTCATCTCCAGTACCACTTCTTCATTCTCCAGGTTACTCAGCATCTCAATCAGAAATTTTGCATTAAAGCCGATCTCCATATCTTCGCCCCCGAACTGGCAATTCAGGCGCTCATGCGCTTCATTGGCAAAGTCGAGGTCCTCTGATGAAATATGCAGCTCGCTGCCTGCGATCCGGAGACGCACCTGGTGGGTTGTTTTGTTGGCAAAGATGACCACGCGGCGCAACGAATTCAGGAAAGCCGTACGTTCAATCGTCAGTTTATTCGGGTTTACCTGCGGAATAACCGCTTCGTAATCCGGATAACGTTCGTCGATCAGGCGACACACCAGATGGATATTGCCAAATTTAAAAAAGGCGTTGGTCGCGTTGTATTCCAAAGACACATTCACATCATCGGAGGGAAGTGCAGACTTCAACAGCGTCAGCGCTTTTTTGGGCAGGATGAAGGAAGCCGAAGATTCTGCCCGGACATCACTGCGCCGGTAGCGCACCAGCTTGTGCGCATCTGTTGCTACAAACGTGATGTGTTGCGGACTTAACTGACAGCATACACCGGTCATTGCCGGACGCAATTCATCATTGCTTACAGCGAAAATCGTTTTATTGACCGCCTCTGCCAAAACAGTCGCCGGCATATGGACCGTTACTCCCTGCTCAACGGTCGGGATTTTCGGAAAGTCGTCCGCATTGTCGCCGCTCAGCTTATATTTCCCGTCACCGGCACTTATTTCAATAGCACGCGTCGCAGGGTCTACAAAAAATGCGATCGGCTGATCCGGCAATGTCTTCAATGTTTCCAATAAGATCTTGGACGGCACCGCAATTTTACCTTCTTCCCTGGATTCCACCTGCACAGAAGTTACCATGCTGGTCTGCAGGTCCGTGGCTGATATCGTCAAGACATTATCCCTGATCTCAAACAAAAAATTTTCCAATATGGGTAATACCGTACTGCTGCTTGAGGCTCCGTTTACCGCCTGCAACTGTTTCAATAAAATGGATGTGGAAACAATAAATCTCATGGTCTTAAAACTTAGTGCAATGATAGGAAAAAGAATTGGTGAATTGAAAAACCAGATGAAAAGAAAGGAGCAGGAATACTCTTTTCCGGTCAATAGATCCCTTTGAGCTTCACATATTCGCTGGGCCGCAATCCCACAATTTTGGTAAAGGTATTACTGAAGGTGGGTAAGCTGTTATACCCCACCGCATTAGCTACCTCATTAACCGGCATCCGTTCGTCCAGCAGCAGCTTTAACGCCTTCAGCATACGCAGGATGGTAGCATACTGAATAAAGGTCATATGCAGCTCTTTCTGAAAAAGCCGGGACAACGACCGTTCACTCAGTCCGAACTGGCGGGCGATGCCGGCGACCCCCATATCGGAATCCAGGTGTTCATGAAGGAAGCTGACTACTTTCTTCAGCCGCGCGTCATCCGGATAAGGCAGTGCCAGCGGTAGTGCACCTGCGCTCAGTTCCGGCAGCAGCAGCTTAAAAGCCCGCGCGATACCGAATCTGCTGTCATCACCAGGAGAGATATTCCCGTTCCAGCGATTGGAAAACAGCAGCAGTTCCATGAGCAGGTTGTTCACCGGGTAAATGGCCGTCTTTTTAAAAAAATCACTTTCATCTGCTTCCACCGGAAAATACAGGTTACGCATCACCACTTCCGGTGTGCTCGGGTGGATACTATGAGGCACGCCTGCCGGAATCCAGATATAATGCCGGGCCGGGAGAAAAAATGACTGTAACGGAGTATTCAGGTAAACCACCCCTCCCTCCGTATACAGGAATTGCCCTTTTTTATGTTCATGCTCAGGAATCAGCTGTTCCCCCATTACCGCATGATGGCAATAAATGGTATCAGCATACCGGTCCACTTCTGTTATATAATACCGGTCTATATATAAAACGCTATCCGGTGTAATCAGTTCCATATATTTTTCTCCTTATCCGTTGCTGTATCAGCCCGGCTATCATCAAGAGGACAGGAGGCAACGCCACATTCAGCAGCTGCCATGTCAGTTTTGTTCCTTTAATTTTCGTCTGGTCCAGCAGGCGCAATTTAACTTCTTTTTCCCGTAATACAATAACGTCTTCCTGCCCTGCCAGGTAATCAATGGCATTCAGCAGCAACGTTTTGTTTCCATATTGCCGCTGCGTGTACGGATCCCAGCCCAGCGGAAACGGCGAATGATCCCTCGGGTCTATCTGATTCCTGAGCACATCCCCGTCGGCAATCGCCAGCATACGGGCCGTTAACGGCTGTTCGGGCAGGCGCACACTATCGGGGATTCCGGCCGGCAACGGGCGACCGGCGAAGACAGACGGAAAGCGGCCTTCCAACAACGCGGCCACAGGAACTGTTTCCTGTGGTACCTGCCTGTCATCCAACAGTTGCGCTACCTGCTGAAAAGAAATCAGTGCCGGCAGCTGTGTCAGCTGCCTATAGGGCGAAGAGCTCAGCAGAATTTCTTTTTTTACATGATCGATGCCAATCGTATCAAGAGAACCGGCAAACGCTGAAAGGATACCGTCAAGCCCCTTTACGATCGGGTGTGCCGACATCGGCATCCACAACGGATGATACGGCCATGGCACCAATTGTATCTGATGGTTGCCCGTTGTACCGGCAGTCAACGGTATCGGCGTACAATTCATATCAGCAACCAGGTCATAATTGAACCGAAGTCCGTATTTAAACAGCAGGTCATCGAGGTTCAGCCTGTTTGCCGTAACCAGCTGTTCCCCTGAGAGACGCATACTGTCCAGTTCAGCCCGCGTCTGATCAATTGCCCAGACGACACTTCCCCCGTGCTGTACAAAATAGTCCAGTTTGAATTTATCGGCTTCACTGAACGGCTCCCTCGGCTTCGGTATGATCAATACGCGAAGGTTTCTGAGGGTTTCAAAAGTAACCGTGCCGATAGCTACCCGGCCGACCTGATAAGCGCTGCTTAAGTGACCCATCAGGTCATACAATTCCGTATCGGTCAATTCTCCATGTCCTTCTGTAAAACCCACCAGCGGTTTCCCGCCCTGTGTGATCTTCCGGATAGCGGAAACAAAGGCGTATTCCAGGTTTTGTATGGAATTACCCAATACCTCATCCGGGTGTGCCCCGATACGCCCCTGCAGCAGGTCCACCGCAATTTCATCTCCGTTATACGTTATCAGTGCCGCAGGGACAATCAGCCTTTGCATAAAGCCGGCCTGCGTATTTACCTGCAGATTGGTCGGATTAATGCCTTTTGATGCGAGCGCCTCCATCAATAACCGCTGTTCCTCCTTACCTCCTTCCAGCGGATCCGTAAAGGAAAACGAAACCGTCCGCGGGGCATACGACTTCAGATCCCGCAGCAAATCAGCGGTCGCTTTATGAAGACGCCTAAAACCTGCGGGCAGATCGCCGGTCAGCAATACCGTGACATGCAGGTCTCCCTCCAGCCTATGCATGGTCTGCCGGGAAACGGGAGACAACGTATATCTCTTTTCTCCGGTGAAATCAAAACGGAGCGGGAACAACGCCACGACCATATTCAGCAGGACGACCCATACCAGCGTGGTCAGTAATACGATCCGGTTCCCTTTTGGGAAACTACGGTTCAGGAACCACAACCGCATGCGGGCCGCCAGGAGAAACAGCACCGTAACACTTAAAAAATAGGCCACATCACGAAGGTCAAGTACCCCCCTGCTGATCGCCTGATAGTGTTCGTACACCCCCAGCCACGTCATGATATATCCGGCACGCCCCCATAAGGGAATTTCCCCAACGGAGGCGAATCCCGTATGCAAAAAAAAACAAATAAAAACACCTGTCAGAAAGGCCACTACGGTGCTGCGTGCGACCGATGAAGCAAATATACCAACCGCTGTAAACGCCATTCCCAGCAACAGCAGACCAAGATAGGAGCCCGCAACCGCCCCCGTATCAACATTACCGACAGGTGCTCCCAGACGGTATACCGTGTAGTAGTATAACAGCGTGGGAATGAGTGTGACAACAACGAGGGTTACAGCCCCCAGAAATTTACCGGCAAGCAATACCCCCAAGGTAACAGGACGTGTTAACAGCCATTCGAGCGTACCGGCGGCCCGCTCGCCGGCCACGCTGTTCATGGTTACGGCCGGTGCAAGAAACATCAGCAGGTAAGGTGCAAGATTAAAAAAACCCGCCAACGAGGCTTCACCATATTCAATGATGCTGGAATCCGGAAATACCCATAACAGCAAACCGGTAACCAGCAGGAAAAAGCCCGCGGCAAACAACCCTGTTAAACCGCTGAGATACGCAACTATTTCCTTGCGATAGATACAAAAGATGACCTTTCCCATATTTGCCGGCTCCGAAGTTAGTACAAATCACTTTTAAAAGCAACGACTGCGCCTGCATCGTTAATACGGTGGTGCAGGGCGGGTCAACCGCAGAAACAGTTCGTCCAGGTCATCTGTCTGAAATAACGCAGACTGTTGCCCGATTTCAAAGTCAGCTACGATCCGTCCGGCACTGATCATCAGCACATCCTGACAGACCGCCTTCACTTCCTGCATGATATGGGTTGACAAGATAATTGTTTTACGTTTGCCCAGGTCGGTTATCAGTTTTCGGATCGAGCGTAACTGTCCCGGATCCAGACCAGACGTAGGCTCATCCAGCAACAGCACCTCCGGGTCATGCAGGATCGCCTGCGCCAGTCCCACCCGCTGGCGGTAGCCTTTTGACAGGTGGCCGATCCGTTTGTGTTGCTCCGGTTCCAGCCCGGTCATACCAATTACTTCTTTTATGCGGCTTTTACGGTTTTCCAGACGGAAGACACCTGCCGTGAAATCAAGCGCCTCCCGCACATACATTTCTTCATACAGCGGGTTATCCTCCGGCAGATAACCAATACGGCGCCGTACTTCCAAGCCCTGTTGCCGGACGTCGAATCCGCAAACAGTAACCTCCCCCCCTGATGGCGGCAGGAACCCTGCCAGTATACGCATGGTTGTCGATTTTCCGGCACCGTTAGGCCCCAGAAAACCCAGTATCCTCCCAGGCCTCGCTGTAAAAGATATACCGTCCAGTACCTGCTGCCGGCCGTATTGCTTGCGTAAATTACTGACCTCAATCATTGATCTCCATCAAACAGGTGATCGCTTATTTTATATAGTGCGACTCAATTTTTTTATCCCTCCTGAATAATTCCAGCTGTTGCCCGGCCTGCTCAGGCCGATCGGTGGACAGGACATCCGCTCCCCGGGCAATCAGGTCATAATAAACCTCGTCGCCCCTCGTGCGTGCCTGCTTATCGAGGTTGCCCATCGTTCCGAGTATACACGGGATGCTGTGGTCATGCAACAACCGGTATAGCGCCTCATCCGGTTCACTGGTGCCGACAAACGCTACCAACCGGTTATCAGGCACGCCATATTCGTTCAGCCGGAAAAGATCATCCCGCTTACGGATGGAAGCAGAGATCATCAGCTCCGGAGCCAGGCGATACACCTTCGCGGCCTGGTCAGCGGTGTACGTAATAATGACGGCATTGGCTTCAGCACCAGCCTTCCGTACCGCCTCTATTACTTTCTCATAGGGCACCCCCCGCTTCACATCCAGCGTAAACAGTGTCCGGCCTTTACCCCATTTCAGTACGGCACCCAGCTCCGGTATACGGTAACGTGTCTGCGCCCCTGCCGGATCCTTCAGATAGAGTTGCCCCAGTTCGGCAACGGTATGTTGTTTCAGCAAACCCTTTCCGGTGGTAGTCCGCTCCAATTTATCGTCATGCATCAGTACCAACACAGAGTCCTTACTCATGGCCACGTCACACTCGATGATCAGCGGCTGCTTCGCAAGCTGATATTCAAACGTTTCTATAGCATTCTCCGGATACCCGGCCACAGGCCCGCCACGGTGTGCACTGACCAGCGGATACCGGTTTTCACGGTACGTCAGAAAACGGTACAGGTCATCAGTTGTCTGCAGGCGTACCGATCCCGGTGCTACCCGTGAAACCACGGACGTTTGCGCACCGGTACACGTCACCAGCAACCATATAAACTGGCTATAAAAAAGAAATGCCCATTTCATAGAAAACGATGTATATATAAAGCAACTGTCACTTCCGGAGCTTTTCTTTAAACACTTTCCGGAATTTATCCAGCTTTGGCCGTATTACGTACTGACAGTATCCGTTGTCCGGGTTCAGGTTATAATAATTCTGATGCACTTCCTCCGCCTTATAAAATACGCGGTAAGGCTCAAGGGTTGTCACGATTTCCTTTTCATAGGCACCTTCCTCATTCAGTCTGCGTATATAAAAGGCCGCCCGTTCCCTTTCTGTCTCATTGTGATAAAAAATAGCAGACCGGTATTGCGTACCAATATCATTGCCCTGGCGGTTCAGTTGGGTAGGGTCATGTGCGGTGAAAAACGCTTCCAGCAGCTCGTCATAGGAGATCTGCTTCGGATCGTAAATAATGTTGACCGCTTCAGCGTGCCCCGTACGACCGGTCGTCACCTGCTTATACGACGGGTTTTTCACCTGGCCGCCGGTATACCCGGAGATCACGGTATCCACCCCTGCAAGCTGCTGAAACTGTACTTCCACACACCAGAAACAGCCCGCAGCGAACGTGGCCGTATCCCGGTTTTGCCCGACCGCCCTATCCGGTACCTCCTGTACCGCCGCTGTCTGTACCGCAGGCTTCCGGCCCTGCACACAGCCACACACCACCATAGCGGCGACCCACCATGCACCTGTTATCCGTATCCTCTTCATTTATATCTTCGCTTAACTGTGTACCCTCCAAAAAGGGGTCATTGTACCGTATAACGGTAAACGTGCCGTCCCACGCGTCCGATCTTATCCATCCCTTCCACGACAACCCGGTAGCTTCCTTTTCCGTC
>CAZJKM010000067.1:0-14833 GCA_964546645.1 uncultured Sphingobacteriaceae bacterium | reverse complement strand
GACGGGAATATATTGTTTTTCCAATACGTGGTTATCCCTTTTCTACCCCCTGCCACTGCTGCATAGAGGCTGAAGAATACGACGAAATAAAATACCCCGAACAAATAATAAAACCCAAGTGGCTTACCATAGATACCGAACAATTCGGGGCCCACTGTACTGACCTGAAAAGCGAAATAAGCCCCTAAACCTATCGGTGCTGCTTTCATCAGTAATAGCAGCAGGGTCTTCATGACTTCATTTCCTGACCGCAGGAAATCCCTGAAAGCGTTGGCAGCCGGACCGGAACGCATGGCTGCGATCCCCACCAGAAATGAAAAAATAATAAAGGCCAGCATGTGCTCGCGCGAAAGGATCCGGGAAAATTCGCCGACTGTCAGAAAATTCACTGCTCTGTTTCCCCAGCTATCCTCCTCTCCCAACGTCGCCGCTGCCGGTCCGGTATCATACACGGCTGCCTGACCGGCAAAAGGGAATAACCAATAGGCTACGATGGTTGCTACGGCGGCTATAACAATGGTAGTCAGAAAAACAGCTGCCATCACTAATAGTATACGCCCCAGCCTGTTCTCTGCCCGGATATCGGAAACAGCTGAAGCAATTGCGAAAAAAATCAAAGGAATGACAGCCGTAAAAAGCAGGTTCAGGAATATATCACCCAACGGCTTTAAATAAAGTGCCGCACCAGGGGCAAGCAGTCCGGCAATGCTGCCGGCTACGATGCCACACAATAACAGTATGATACCGCTGTAATTAGCTATGATTTTTGGCTGCATGACAACATCATCGCCCTTTCGCTGCGAGGTATCTTTCCGCCTCCAGCGCAGCCATACAACCGGTGCCGGCAGCTGTCACAGCCTGGCGATACACATGATCCTGTACGTCACCGGCAGCAAATACACCTTCACGGTTGGTTTTCGTACTGTCCGCCCTGGTGATGAGGTACCCATTGGCATCCATATCCAGCCAGTTAACAAACAGCTCGGTATTCGGCTTATGGCCAATGGCCACAAAAAATCCGGTCACCGGGATATCCTGTTCCTCATTGGTCTGGTTGTTAACCACTTTTACTGCTGTAACAACCTGTCCGTCCCCAAGGATTTCTTTCGCTTCCGTGTGATAATGTATTTCTATATTGGGAGTATTCAGCACCCGGTGCAACATGGCCTTAGAAGCCCGGAATTCATCACGGCGGACCAGCATATGTACCTTCCGGCATAACTTAGCCAGGTAAGTGGCTTCTTCTGCGGCTGTATCCCCGGCTCCCACAATGGCGACATCCTGTCCTTTAAAGAAAAAGCCGTCACATACCGCACACGCCGAAACGCCAAAACCGTTGTACTTCTGCTCACTTTCCAAACCCAGCCATTTTGCGGTAGCACCTGTGGCTATGATGACGGTATCTGCGGCAATTGTGGTCGTTTCGTCTATGACAACCTTATGTACCGGGCCGGAAAAATCCACGGAAGTAACATAACCAAAACGTACTTCTGTACCGAAACGTTCCGCCTGCTTCTGAAGGTCCTGCATCAGTACCGGCCCTGTGATGCCGTCCGGATAACCGGGAAAATTATCCACTTCGGTGGTTTGGGTCAGTTGGCCGCCCGGTACAATACCGGTGTATAATACGGGTTTCATATCAGCCCGCGCCGCATAAATGGCTGCAGTATAGCCTGCAGGCCCGGAGCCTATGATCAGGCACTGTACGTGTTCTGCTATTGGTGACATAGAATGGTTTTAATAGTAGCTGCAAAGATACGTTTTTTAGGATGTATGATCCCGGATTACTCCTCACTAACCAAATCTTTACGTTTATATAACACCGGGATGGAGAATCTTGTTGACGGAGCGCCGGGTTACCGGGCCCACTGTCATCGGATCAGACTCAAGAAACGACTGATAGCCACCTTCTTTGGTTCGTCCAACATATAGTCAATACGGTTCAGCAGGTAGTCTTCCATATCAAAATCCCGCACCGGTTCCAGCGTGGCGATGGTATCCTGCCGATGTGCCAAGCCATCCTCAAGGGCAGCATTAAACCGGGAAATGAACGATGCCGGCAGCTCTTTGTTGGCAGCCCATACGGCGAAAGTAAAAGGGAGTCCGGTATAGTCGTACCAGGCTGCGGCCAGATCATAAGCATACGGATAATCAGCAGCCTTCCCGAATGTACGGTCTCCAATCTGAACGAAAGCATCTGCATCTCCATCGGTTTGCAGACTTACGTCTCTTTTCCAATGGTGTTTCAGCAATACGGCCGCCAGTAAGTTGGACGTACGGGACTGTTCGTCCGGACACAGCGTGCTGATGGCTTCAACCGGCTTATGACTGAAGATAAAAACAGAATTTACCGCTCCCCTGGCGCCGATACAATAATCAGATATAATACGGTAATCCGGGATATCAGGCAATGCCGCTACCGGCACCAGTCCTACATCAGCCTGCCCGCTGATCAGTTTGGTCGCACATTGGCTGGGGATGTCCAGGCTAAGCAGGATATCTAAACCATCACCTGCACGCTGAAGGCCATCTATAAATGGTTTCGAATTGGTATACGAAACCGCAGAAACACGGATGCTCATACCTATTGATCTGCGACGATTAAACCCTCCAGGTGGTTAATGTTATACGCATCCATAATTTCAAACTTCCCGGAAAAGTAATGGATTTTATAGAGCGCCGTATTCGTATGCGGGAACTCGTCCATCTCACACAGCGGCCTGTTTGTCAGATAACAAAGTAACGTGCGCATGGCCCTTCCATGCATACAAACCAGTACCTTCCTTTCTTCTGTAGCCGAGACAATATGGCCCATCGCCTCTTTCTGCCGTTCAACGAGCTGCAGAGGCGTCTCCCCTCCTTCTACACAGGTATCCAGCCTGCCCTGGCACCAGCCGGACGTGATTTCCGTAAAGCCTGCCATTACCCGCCCGTCCTGTTCGAGGCCCTCGTAGATTCCCCAGCTGATTTCATCCAGACCAGCCAATTGTGTCCAGGGTATGCCTTTCCTGATAAATTGCTCCACGGTCTGGTGGGTGCGCAGCATGGTGGATGTGTATACACGATCAAACCGTTCCTGCCGGTAAGCTTCGTAAAATGCAGATGCCTGCTTCAGGCCGGTTTCATTCAACGGTGAATTAACCCCTCTTCCTTGTACAATCCCCTTTTTGTTCAGGTCTGTTTCTCCGTGTCGTATGATATAAAGTTGTTTTTCCAATTTAATCCTGTTTCAGTACCGGGAGCTGATAATAACGTTGTTGCTTATCCGGCTCCTCCAATATAACGTCTTTGTAATCTGTAATAATATGGTACAACGTATCGCGTTCAACGGGGTGTCTGCCCACTGCCCGGATAAGTTCTACCAATTCCTTTGTGGACATGGCGGGATGTTGTTCCTCCGCCCCTGCCATCGAATAAATTTTGGTCGTATCGTCGAGGGTTCCATCAATATCATCCACACCGAAAGCGAGCGATAGCTGCGCCGTGTCCCGGCTGATCATCGCCCAATACGCCTTTATATGGGGGAAATTATCCAGGTAGATCCTGCTGATCGCATAATTCCGAAGGTCTTCCACGACGGATACTTCCGGAATATCCGACATCTGGTTATCCTTATTCCTGAATTTAAGCGGAATGAATGTTTGAAACCCGCCCGTCCGGTCCTGAAGCTGCCGCAACCGTTCCATATGGTCCACCCGGTGCCAGTACGCTTCCACATGCCCGTATAACATCGTCGCATTGGAATACATCCCTAATTGATGCCATTCCTCATGGATCTGCAGCCACTGATCAGCATTGCATTTGTCGCCGGCAATCTTTTCACGTACCTCAGGATGAAATATCTCAGCACCTCCTCCCGGCATCGAATCCAGCCCGGCTTCCTTCATTCGTTTCATGCCGGTCGCATAATCAATCTTTGCTTTCTTAAAAATGTAATGGTACTCTACCGGTGTGAGCGCTTTAACATGCAGGTCAGGCCGGTGCTGTTTGATGCTGCTGAACAGCTCCGTGTAAAACGCGAGGTTATACTGCGGCAACACGCCGCCTACAATATGTACTTCGGTCACGGGTTCCGTATCATAACGCCTTACCATTTCCAGCATATCCTCCATCGTCGCTTCCCAACCTTCATCCCGCTGTTTGATCAGCCGTGAATAAGAACAGAACTTGCAATCGTACACACAAAGATTGGTCGGTTCTATGTGGAAATTCCGGTTAAAGTAAGTGACATCACCGTGTTTTTTTTCACGCACAAAATTAGCCAGCACACCGAGGTACCCTAATGAACCTTTTTCGTACAAAGCCACTCCATCTTCAAAACTCACCCGTTCTCCGTGGAATACTTTACCGGCGATTTTTTTTAGTTGGGGATCCAGATGGGGGTTTTCTATTAAAAGCTTCAGTGTACTGTCAGCGGCCATGTCATATTATTCAGTGGTGCAAAAATACAAAAGTAAGGGGGATATTCTGTAATGAAGATGTCAAGGCACAAAAAGGTACCTAACTTTGCATTGTTTAGGAAAAGATATGTATCTTTGTCGCCGTCAGCGAAAGCTGAATAATCAATTCCTTATAACAGTTATCAGGTCTTGGTTTATAAAGAAGTGGCGAGAGACTGGCTCCGTGACCCACTGGCAACCATTCGGGCTGAACGAAAAAGGTGCCAAATCCTGTCCCGGATGTCCGGGAAAATATAAATTTGACAGACAAAATGAAGACACCAGCAACCAACGGATATTTTTCCCGTATTTACAGGCTTTTATCATCTGAGGCACACCATTCAACAGGGATGACCATTTCCTCCCTGGCACGAATGTGTGGCAGGTTCTGTTGCTGATTTCCCGCATATCCGTTGGCCGGGCGCCGGGCAGGCAGTCTTTATCAGTTGATAAAGCGGTATCCGCCGGCTGTATCGACAGGATATGTATAAAACTGAAACGCTATTATTTATTTTATAACCTTTTAAAAACGACTGAGTATGTCAACACAACATTTAAAATTTGAAACACTCCAGGTTCACGCAGGTCAGGAAGCAGATCCCACCACCGGGTCACGTGCCGTACCGATTTACCAAACCAGCTCTTTTGTATTTAAGAATGCCGAACATGGCGCCAATTTGTTTGCGCTAAGGGAATTTGGCAATATCTATACGCGGATCATGAATCCGACAACGGACGTTTTTGAAAAGCGGGTAGCGGCACTGGAAGGTGGTGTTGCAGCGCTGGCAGTTGCATCCGGACAGGCTGCGCAATTCATTGCCCTGAACAATATCCTGGAAAGCGGCGATAATTTTGTGACGGCACCTGATCTGTACGGCGGCACCTATAACCAGTTTAAGGTGTCGTTCAAGAGACTGGGCATAGAGGTGCGTTTTGCAGACAGTGATAAAGCGGAAGACCTGGAAGCGAAAATAGATGGTAACACCAAGGCTATTTACGTGGAAACAATAGGTAATCCAAGTTTTAACATTCCTGACTTTGACCGGATCGCCCAACTGGCCCAGAAATATAACCTGCCCCTTATTGTAGATAATACATTTGGAGCTGCCGGGTATCTGTTCAGGCCATTTGAACATGGTGCGCATGTGGTAGTTGCGTCAGCTACCAAATGGATAGGCGGCCATGGCAACAGTATCGGAGGAGTGATTGTAGACGGGGGTAATTATGATTGGGGGAATGGTAAATTCAAACAGTTCAGCGAGCCGTCAGAAGGTTACCACGGGCTGGTATTCAAGGATGTCTTCGGCGTCGGCGGACCGTTCGGCAACATTCAGTTTGCCATCCGTGCCCGGGTGGAAGGGCTGCGCGATTTTGGCCCCGCACTCTCTCCGTTCAATGCCTTTTTGCTGTTGCAGGGGTTGGAAACCTTATCACTGCGGGTACAACGACACGTTGACAACACACTTGAACTGGCAAAATGGCTGGAAGCCCATCCTCAGGTGAACCGGGTGTTATATCCCGGCTTGCCCAGTCATCCAAGTTATGACAATGCCCAAAAATACCTGAAAAACGGGTTTGGTGGTGTACTTTCTTTTGAAATAAAAGGCGGAAAAGAGAAAGCATCGGCATTTATCGACCATCTGACGCTGGCCAGCCATCTGGCAAATATGGGTGATGCCAAAACATTAATTATCCATCCGGCTGAGACTACCCATCAGCAATTGACGGAACAGGAGCAAATATCGGCGGGTGTACGCCCGGGCTTGTTACGTGTTTCGGTGGGGATTGAACACCTGGACGATATCAAAGCCGACTTCGAGCAGGCATTTGAAAAAGTCGGGTAAACACGAAAGGAGTAAGAGCGGGGCAGCGCACGCGCTGTCCGGCCCTTATATTTCATTTAAATGAATACACATATATTCAGATATAACCAACCATTTACGCTGGAGAACGGCTGGCATATAGAGGGGCTGGAAATAGCTTATACGACGTATGGTCAGTTAAACGAAAGGCAGGACAACGTGGTGTGGGTTTGCCATGCACTCACGGCAAATGCTCATGTATTTGATTGGTGGGCTGGTTTGTTCGGAGAGAATGATTTATTTAATCCAACTGATCATTTTATCATCTGCGCCAATGTTATTGGGTCTCCCTATGGTACAACCAACCCTTTAAGTATCAACCCGGCCACCGGAGAGCCGTATTGCTTGTCGTTCCCGCAATTCTCCATCAGAGATATGGTAAAAGCGCACCAGCTGCTGGCAGGTTACCTGGGAATTAACCGGATAGCTGTTCTGATAGGTGGCTCATTGGGCGGGCAGCAGGCACTGGAATGGGCCATTATTGATCCATTACGGATAGATCACCTGATCCTGATGGCTACCAATGCGCAACACTCACCGTGGGGAATCGCATTTAATGAAAGCCAGCGTCTGGCGATTGCGTCTGACCGCACGTTTTATGCCAACGTGCCTGACGGAGGGACGAAGGGCCTGAAAGTTGCCCGCAGTATTGCACTCCTGTCGTACCGGACATACGAAACCTACGTAGCGACACAACAGGAAACTTCCGATGAGAAGACAGATCATTATAAGGCCGCTTCCTATCAGAATTACCAGGGGGAAAAGCTGGTGAAGCGCTTTAATGCCTATAGCTACTGGTTTTTGAGTAAAGCGATGGACGCCCATCATGCCGGTCGCGGACGCACGAGCCTTCAGGATGCGCTTGCAACGGTGAGGGCGCGTACATTAGTAATCGGCATCAGTACCGATCTGCTGTTTCCGGTTGAAGAACAGAAGCTCCTGGCGCAACTGATCCCGGACGCAACATACACCGAAATCAATTCATTCTACGGGCACGATGGTTTCCTGATTGAAACCAAAGTTATTACGAAAGAAATTGCCGGTTTTCTGCCCTCCGGTGAGAAAGCTGGTTTAGTACCTGCATACCAGACCATTTAATTAGTACAAAGAGAGATGAGTAAACAATTAACCCTCGGCCTGTTCGGCTTCGGCGTAGTGGGGCAAGGACTATATGATATTATAAAAACCAAGCACCTGAATATTGGCATCAAACAATTTGTGATCAAGCATGCTGAAAAAAAGAGAAGCCTGCCTGCTGAACTATTCACTACCGATGCCGGTGCGATCCTGAATGATCCGGAAATCAATACCGTGGTTGAATTGATTGACGATGCAGACGCCGCGTTCGACATCGTGTCAACAGCCCTGAAGAACGGAAAAAATGTTGTTTCAGCAAACAAAAAAATGATAGCCAACCATCTGGAAACACTGGTTGAGCTGCAACAGAAACATGGCACCAGCTTGTTATACGAGGGTGCCGTGTGCGGTAGTATCCCGATTATCCGCAATCTGGAAGAATATTATGATAACGAGCTATTACACTCCGTTACCGGTATTTTCAACGGGTCTTCCAATTATATTCTTTCGAAGATTTTCAATGAAAACCTGACCTACAACACGGCGCTGAAACAGGCGCAGGAACTTGGCTTCGCAGAAACCGATCCGATATTGGATGTCGGAGGTTTTGATGCGAAATTCAAGCTGGCCATCGTTGCCTCACATGCTTATGGTTTATATGTAAACCCGGACGAAATTCTCAATCTTGGTATCAACCGGCTCGGATACCAGGATATCCGGTATGCACGGGAAAAGAAACTCAAAATTAAACTGGTGCCCACTGCCCGGGAAGTAGATGACAAAAATGTTATTCTGTATGTGATTCCCAAATTCGTAACAGCTGAACATATCCTTTACGCTGTGGAAAACGAAAACAATGGTGTGCTGGTAAAAGCTGCTTTTGCTGATGAACAGTTTTTCTATGGGAAAGGAGCCGGAGGCCATCCAACCGGGTCAGCGGTATTATCTGATATTGCCGCACTGCGGTACGATTACCGGTATGAATACAAAAAACATATTGACGCAGCTAACCTGACATATACCACCGATTGGGAAATCACCGTATACCTGCGGTATGAAGACGAGGCGATTATTGAACAACTCGGATTTAAGGAACTATCAGAACGATATTATTCAACAGATTTCAATTATGTCATCGGGAAGATTAATCTCTCCAACATCATGGAACACCGCGAATTGATTGACCGTGAAGGCGTATTTATAGCTGAGATCATTTCCTGATCAGCTATCCGGCAAGCCGGAAGGATGATCGAGTACCCTGCGGTAGATTTTCCTGAACCATACGGTATAATCTGCAGGCCGCTTTTCAACAGCGGTGATCAGCTGGTCACCGCTGATCCAGATATAGTCTGCCACCTCTTCCGGATCGGGTTGTACCGGGCCGTTGTACCGGCCCGCAAAGACATGGTCAAGCTCATGTTCCTGCAGGTTATTGTCAAGATCAGCATGGTATATAAACGTAAACAACGGTGTTAATGCGGTCGTAAACCCCATCTCTTCCGACAAACGCCGCTCAGCAGCTGCGATCGTCTCTTCGCCCGGTGCCGGATGACTGCAGCAAGCGTTGGTCCACAGTCCGCCGCTATGGTACTTGTGAAAGGCCCGTTGCTGCAAAAGTAATTCGTCGTTTTCATTGAAAATGAAGATACTGAACGCACGATGGAGCAGGCCTTTTATATGAGCCTCCTGTTTTTCCATACGACCTATCGCACGGTCTGTGGTATCAACCAATATAACTTCTTCCACTTACAATTTATACGTTGATATATATTCTCCTCTTATCAAATACGTAGCCAATCAGCCGATTTCCCTACTCCTTCGTAAAAGCTGACATAGCAGATGAAGTCTCTTTCGGCAAGGTGTTTTGCCAGTATGCTGTCCGTGTAGTAAAAGGGTATGAGACGGCCGGCACGAGCGTATTGGCTATTTCTTCCCAGTTATTGTTGACGTTTTGTTCCAGTCCCAGGCGGACAATCCAGTTCCCTTTCTTTTCCACCTTGACCCTGTATACCGCAGATATTGCGTTTATTACATGCTGAACCATCTCGGATTTAGTACACGTGAATACATGCCATAGATTATTAATCAGCAAATTGTATTTCATGTTTCCTGCGCTGACAATGGTGATCGTGAACCCATTATTGCCGTTAGGGTAAATCGTCAGCGTGCGACCCTGGTACGTGTAATAAAGACCCGGATAATCAGCTAATAAACGCAATATCTTTTCCATCGTTTTAAAGAGGTTAAAAAGCCAACACTGTCACTTCCGTCCTGCGGTTAGCCTGATGCTCCTCAGGACTGCAGTCCACACCGTTTGAGCACCGGTTCACCAATTTGCTTTCACCATACCCTTTTGCGGTCATCCGGTCCCTCGCTATACCCTGTTTAACCAGGTAGTCAACGGCCGCCTGAGCCCTGCGTTGCGATAAGGCCATATTATAGCTATCAGATCCCCGGCTGTCTGTATGTGAGGAAAGCTCGATTTTCAAAGTCGGGTTGTCGCGAAGTGTCCGGACTAATTCATCCAGCACCGCGGCCGCATCCGGACGGATATGGTGTTTGTCAAAGTCATAATAGATATTCTCAAGCTTGAACGTTTTGCCGACCTCAAAAACAGGCTCCAGATAAAGGCTGGCAGATAACGTATCTGATTGGGTCAAACCCTGTGTGCTCGCCTTTGCTGAATCTGCATGATATTTAGCTTTCTGTCCCACTACACTGTACGCCATATCCTTGTCAAGCTCAAAAAAGAATTTACCCTCGTGGTCACTAACGGTCCGTGCTTTCAACTCACGACGGCCGCTATAGAGTACGACTTCTGCTCCGGGCAATGCTTTCCCGGTATTTTTATCATAGGTGATTCCGGATAAGGCCAGTATAATACGGGGCTGCTCATAACTGAAAGCATAAATGTCATCTCCTCCTTTGCCGCCGGGCCTGTTGGACGAAAAGTAGCCTTTTGGCCCTTGTTCGGTCTGCCTGACAGTAAATGCGAAATCATCACCTGCTGAATTGATGGGATGGCGTAGGTTCCGTGGTTTCATCCACTGGTTCCGACTGCCTTCTGCACGGAAGATGTCGAGACCACCCATACCTGCTAACCCGTTTGAAGAGTAGAACAAGGTGCCGTCTTCCGTAACAACAGGGAATAATTCTTCTCCGGGCGTATTAATTATATTTCCTGCATTTTTGGGCTGCCCCCAGGATCCATCCGGCTGGAGCTCGGTATACCATATATCAGTTTCTCCGTATCCTCCCGGCATATCAGAAACGAAATACAATACTTTTTCATCGGTGCTCAAGGCAGCGTGCCCTACTGAATAAGCAGCTGTATTGTTATAGGCAAAAGCACTTTCCTCCCAGCTTCCTGCCGCATTCTGCCTGTAAATAATCAATTCCAGGTTCTTTGTCCGGTATTTTTTCTTCTCATCCACACTGACTTTTGCCGCCTGTTTACCCGGATAAGTCCTTGTAACAAAGCGTGTCTTTCCGTCTGAGCTGGTGATCATGGGACCTGCGTGGTACAACTCGTTGTTCAGGTTTTCCGGGAGGGTAGCCGGGCGTTCCAGTCCCCCATTGCCCTCATTGGCCGTAAAAACCCGCAAAAACGGATTACCGGTCCATCCATATACGCCTGCGTTACTCTCCGGCTCTCCGGCATAAAAGTAAGTAGTGTTATGCCTGAAGACACCAAATTCGGACCGCTCTGTATTGATCCCGGTTTGATTGACGATTTTGTGTGTGGTAGGTTTCTGTAACCAGACCAACGCCGAATCGCATCCTTCGATATCCAGGGCAACGCGGTTCCGGTCGCCCGTCTTGCTGGCATACTCTTCCAGGACACGCTTGGCGTCAGCATATCGCGCATTATTCTTCAGCACTTCTGCGTACCGGAGCAACTGGGGTGATGTTACCTCCGGATGTGCCACCACACGGGCATACCAATTCTGGGCAGCCTCATATTGGTTCGTCCTCAAATAGCTTTCAGCAAGGCGTTCCAGATCCGTTAACTTTGGCTTTTTTACATCAACTAATTTCAGGAAGGCTGGTATGGCTTTGGCATAGCTATATTCCTGGTAGTATTGGTTGGCCCTGGAGCGGAGGCTTGGGCTTTCCTGACCATAGCTGATCTGTACCTGCACGAGCAGGACAACAACAGCCGGAATGAGTATATTTTTTAATTTCATGTTCGTTCCTTTCACTATTTTACTGGTATTGGTATCGGAATCCATCTATTAGAAAAATCTCGGGCTTAACAAGCGGTTCCCTTTTCCCGGAAAGGTTATGCCCAGTGTTATTTCGTGTGTTCCGTTCTGGACACTGCTTAAGCGACTGATAATGTAATCATATGAATATCCGATCCTAAAGCGATCATTGATATATACTTCAGTGATAGCAGAAACCGAATTCAGTTTGCTAAGCGAGGATTGATCGCGCGTGTATTCCTTTTCCCACAAGGTAACCCCCGTCCGGTAGCTTCCTCCGAGCCAGAAACGATCGCCGAATATAAACATCGCATTCAGATCCAGACTCGTTGGCCCTTTAAAATCTTCCTTGATTAATAAGCTTGGGCGGAATTTGGTGCCTGCATCCATACCGAACAGCATGCCTGTCATCAGATAAATATGGCGCTTGCGTTTCAGGTTTTCGGTAGTATTGTTATCCCAACGGAATATATTATTCGACTGATCACCGGAAAGCAGGTCCATGACAGATGCTCCAAGATACCACCTCGGATTATAATAGTAGATACCAAACCTGAGGTCGGGGATGAAACTACTGATCTTCCCTACGGGCAGGGTTGGGTCATTCGGGCTAACCGAGTGCAGTTTATTGCCATCCAGGCCGTACTGGGTTACGCCGGCTCCGATACCGAAACTCAGCCGTTGCGTATCATGTTCATCCAGACGGAGCCGGTAGGCATAGTTCGCATAAACGGAGGTGGCACTTTGCGGCCCCAGTCCATCAGCCGTAACCTGCAGTCCCAGTCCCATCCGTTTATTAATGGGATCTGTAACACCATCGATGGACAGTTGCCCTGTTTGAGGTGCTTCATTGATACCGACCCATTGGCGCCTGAGGGCAAGCTGGCCGAACCACTGCTCTTTATAACCGGCGTAGGCCGGGTTCACGCTCATACTGTTGAAAATATATTGCGTAAACTGAATATTCTGCTGGGCCTGTACTTTCACGACCACTACGCTGTTTACCAACAGCGCTATACATAAAATTACTTTTGTTTTCATAATAGTATTGCTCTAACATCCGGTAGGCCGGATACAGTCAGCCTACCGGATTGCTCTTTTATCGTTTTATCAGTACCCAACCTTTATATGGTTTTTCATCATTTCCTTTTCTCAGCTTGAGAAGATAATAATACGTACCCTCGTTCAGTCCCTTACCATCCCAGTTATTGCGATAATTGCCATTTCTGTAGACTTCATTTCCCCAACGGTTAAATACGGTGAGTTCGGCATTATCAAATGCTTCGAGCCCTACAATCTCGAACACATCGTTCCTTCCATCACCATTCGGGGTAAATACATTCGGAATAAAGAACTTACCTTCTTCCGTCTCAGAGCCCGTTTCTGTCTCAACAGGTGTACTGGTACTGTCTGTATTATTACTTTCATCCGGATCGGTAACACCTGCAGGTGGAGCTACAGACACTTGGTTAACGATGGTGCTCCGTCCATATTGCTCGTGAACTGTTCCGGATACGTGAAGCCGTATCGTACCTTCTTTGTTAAGGTCAGCGGTCAGTGTGAACGTTTTTGCAGCGTGGTTATATACTCCGCCGACTGCATCAAAACGCACATTCAGCAAGCTGTCGGGCAATGTCTCTACCAGCGTAATAACCTCTCCATTCAGCAATTTGTCCGGTCCGTTATTGGTTATCACAATGGTATAGCTTAACGGATCGCCCGGGATAGCTCTGTTATTGTCTGCTGTTTTCAGCACCGATAAGTCGGCCACACGATGATCTGTCGGTACTTCAGGAGCTTCAGGCTCTTGCGGAGTACCGGGACCTTCAACAGTAGCAATGTTTGTAATGGCGGTAACTCCAGCCAATTGATCAGCCACTTTTACCCGGAAGCTAACCGATACACTGCCATTCAGCGGAATGTCTCTGGTCCAGCTGAGTGTGTTATTGGTAAAGGTAAACCCAGCGCTGGCACTGCCGGTTACATAAGTGGTGTTGGCTGGAATATCGTCACTGATGACCACACCGGTCAGCGCCGCGTTGCCGGTATTGTTAACCGTAATGGTATACGTCAGTTCCTCACCGGCCTGGGCCTTGCCATCGCTATTGGCGTCAGTAACGGTTTTAGTACTGGTGTAAGAAGACTGCGGATCAGTTGGTACTTCGGGTGCTTCAGGCTCCTGTGGTGTACCCGGACCGTTAACTGCTGCAATGTTTGTAATGGAAGCAATACCGGTCAGGTCTTCAGCAACCTTCACACGGAAGCTGACAGATACACTGCCATTCGGGGCAATATCCTGTGTCCAGCTCAGCGTGTTGCCCGTCAGGGTAAACCCTGCACTGGCACTGCCAGCTACATAAGTGGTGTTGGCAGGGATATCATCACTGATCACCACACCGGTCAGGGCCACATTACCGGTGTTATTAACGGTAATCGTGTAGGTCAGTTCCTCACCAGCCTGCGCCTTGCCGTCGCTGTTGGCGTCGGTTACGGTTTTGGTACTGGTGTAAGAAGACTGCGGATCAGTCGGCAACTCCGGTGCTTCCGGATATTGCGGTGTACCCGGACCATTAACGGTCGCGATGTTGGTGATAGCAGCAACTCCCGTCAGATCGTCAGCAACTTTCACGCGGAAGCTGACGGAAACATTCGTATGCAGCGGTATATCTTTGGTCCAGCTCAGCGTGTTATCGGCAAAGGTAAACCCTTCACTGGCGCTGCCTGGTACAAAGGTAGTATTGGCAGGGATGTCGTCACTGATTACCACTCCCGTCAGGGTCACATTACCGGTATTACCAACAGTAATGGTGTAAGTCAGCTCCTCACCAGCCTGAGCCCTCCTATCCCCGTTGGCATCAAGTACAGTTTTGCTGCTAACGTAGGACGGCTGAGAATCGGTCGGCAACTCCGGTGCTTCCGGATACTGCGGTGTGTCAGGACCGTTAACGGTCGCGATATTGGTAATAGAAGTAACACCCGCCAGGTCGTCAGTGACTTTCACACGGAAACTAACCGATACACTACTACCAGGAGCAATATCCTGTGTCCAGCTCAGTGTATTGCCTGTCAGGGTAAACCCTGCACTGGCGCTGCCCGGCACAAAGGAGGTGTTGGCTGGGATATCATCACTGATTACCACACCGGTCAGAATAACACTGCCGGTATTATTAACCGTAATGGTATAGGTCAGTTCTTCATTAGCCTGTGCCTTACTGTCACCACTGGCATCCGTTACCGTTTTAGAACTGGT